>JAMPFR010000087.1 GCA_023664365.1 Acetatifactor muris
GCCTGCTGTCCCATCAGCTGGGGCAGAATGTGGCGGGCTCCTGCGACGTGGACGCGGAAAAGGCAGTAAAATGTCTGGAGGACGCGGGCTTCGGGGAACGTCTGAAGGAGCTTCCCGATGGCCTGAATACCTGGCTTTATAAGGATTTTGACGAGGAGGGCATTGAAATTTCCGGCGGCGAACGACAGAAGATTGCCATTGCCCGGGCGCTGTACAAGGACGCTCCCTTTATCATCCTGGATGAGCCCACGGCCAGCCTTGACCCCATCGCGGAGGCGGATATTTATCGGAAATTTGATGAAATTTCAGGCGACCGCACGGCCATCTACATCAGCCACAGGCTTTCCAGCTGCAGGTTCTGCAAGGAGATTCTGGTGTTTGAAAACGGGAAGCTTATCCAACAGGGAAACCATGAGGAGCTGGTTGACAGAGAGGGAAAATACCGGCAGCTCTGGGAGGCCCAGGCGCAGTATTACGAGAAGTCCAGACAGTATGAGGAGGATAAAAAATATCTGTGAATTTCCGTCGGTCGAATATACGCTTTGCGGCCCTGTTGACTTTCTGCGCGTCCGGTATTATGATAAAGAGCAGCCGGAGAAAGGGCGCGGCATAAGCAGAATGAGGCATATGGGAGTGAAGGATATGAAACACAGATTCGGCCGGACATGGAGGTCCGTGACATGGAGGTCCGTGAAAATACTTGCGGCAGGAGCGGCGCTTGCCTGCGTGTTGTCTGCCTGCACCTTAAGAGGCGGAGCCGAAGCCCCGGACAACGTGGTGGAAGGCGGCGGACAGCAGGTGCCCTTTTCGCCGGAGGAAAGCTACAGGACGGTGCTTTTGGAGGACGGGGAGTTTATCAGTACGGATCTGCAGGGCAGAAAATTAAAGCTGCGGGATATAAAGGAGGCCGTCACGGAAGAGGACGGCCTTTTGCTGACGGCCGGGAAATTTACAGCGCTGGATTTGGACGCCGACGGGACGCAGGAAATCGTGCTGTGGCTGACAGTGAACGGAATTTCAGATTACGGGTTTGCGGTTCTTAAGTATCTGGAGGGAGAGGTCTACGGTTATACGCTGCCCTACAGGAGCTTTATGAATCTGAAGGAGGACGGAAGCTTTGCCTTTTCCGGCGGCGCGGCGGATTCCGGAATAGGGCAGTTGTCCTTTTCGGAGGAGACATATACGGTTGAAGAACTGTATTACAGTAAATCGGAGTTTGATTTCCAAACGGGGGAGCTTACGGTACAATGCTATTTGAAAGGGGCCTATTGTACGGAGGAAAGCTATGAGGACGGCATGCGGCGGCAGGAAGAAAAGACGGACGCGGTATGGTATGATCTGACAGCCGACAATGTAAACAGTGCGCTTGGATTTTAGATTTTTATGCAGTTTTAATAAAAAGGCATTGAAATAATTGAAAAATGTGGTATACTTAAACTCAAGAGTATTGTCCGGTTCGTGTGGGACAACGGTGAAAATGTCCGAATTGCACATAATTAAAGGCTGATTACATGAATAATATTTCGTTTAAGCAATACAGGGGTATTGACCTTACAATCTGGGTGTTCATCCTTTCTGTATTTGAGTCTCTTACAGTGATAGCCGCGTCCAGGTGGTTTCCCGGTGAACTGTATACCCTTTCGCAGTTGGTTGCAGTTCTCTGCATTGTGATGATGCGATGGGACGGTTATGCTGCGATACACGCCGTGGCGGGCGGCTTCGTATACTGCCTTGTGCAGGGAGCTGACATTAAGCAGTTTGCGGTATACTGCGTGGGAAATTGTTTTGCGCTGCTTGCCCTCTTCCTGTTTAAGGCTGTGGGCAAGGAAAAAGTAAGGGAGAAGGTTTCCTTTACGATTTTGTTTACGGCTGCTGCGTTCTGCGGCGCACAGCTGGGAAGATGGTTTGTGAGTCTGTTCTTTGGCGGGAGTTTTGGCTCCATAGCTACATTTTTTATGGCGGATTCCCTTTCGCTGCTGTATGCGGTTGTGGTAGTGCTGATTTCCCGAAAGGCGGACGGGCTGTTTGAAGATCAGAAGAGTTATCTGATCCGCACGGAGGCGGAGCGGAGAAGCGAAGAAATATAAAATAGTAGGAGGTTTTGAGGATGCAGCGGGGCGCTTGTGACTATTTGATTTTTGACGAGGAGAGCGGAACCTATATCGAGAATCCCGAGCAGGTTGTCAGGGATGATGTGGAGAAGCACCACTGGCTGAATGTGGGACGCATGATTTTGAAGGACTGGCGGCTGTACCTGATGCTGGTGCCCATGATCCTGGTGTTCCTGTTCTGGCGTTATTTCCCCATGTATGAGCTTTTGGGGTGTTTCAAGATAACGGATTCGGTGAAGCCGGTGGCGGACCAGTATTATCTGGGCTTTTCCCACTTTAAGAATCTGCTGGTGGGAGGCACGGGCCTTTCCACGGAGTTCTGGAGGGCCTTCCGCAATACCTTCCTGTTAAGCTTTTACGGGCTGTGCTTCGGCTTTCCCATGCCGATTATTATCGCGCTGTTCTTCAATGAGATTCGCTCCAATATTGTCCGCAGTGTATATCAGGTAATTACCTATCTGCCCAAGTTTATGTCAACGGTTGTCATGACGTCCATGGTGACTATGCTTGTGAAGCAGGGTTCCCTGACGTCCGGCGTGGGTATTCTTTCCCAGCTGCTGCAGCAGATAGGGCTGATAAGCGAGGAAGCGGCATATGCGGGCCTGCTGAATGACCCGGCCTTCTTCCGGGCCATATACCAGATCAGCGGTATCTGGGAGGGCGCAGGCTACGACAGTATCGTGTTCTTCGCGGCAATCATTGCCATAGCGCCTACCAGTTACGAGGCGGCGCAGATAGACGGAGCCGGGAAGATGGCCCAGATGCGGTATGTGGTGCTGCCCTGTATCCTGTCAACCATTGTCATCATGCTGATTACCAGAATCGGTTCCCTGCTGAACGTGGGATACGAGAAGGTGCTGCTGCTGTACAACCCCAATACCTATGTTACAGCTGACGTAGTATCAACCTTTTCGCAAAGATACGGCATTGCGGGGACCATGCAGGGGCTTGCCTCTGCGGCGGAAATGATGAACAATGTTATCGGAATGCTTCTTGTTATCGGTGCCAACACCATTGCGCGGAAGGCATCCAACGTATCACTCTATTAAAGGGGCTGGCTGAGAGAATATGAAAAGAAAACTTGAAATTTCGGAACTGATATTTAAAATTATAAGCTATACGCTGCTGACCATATTTGCAATATGCTGTTTATATCCTTTCCTCTATACGCTTTCCGCCTCTGTGAGCGGCAGGCATGCAGTGGAGTACAACGAACTGCTTCTGCTCCCTAAGGATATACAGTTTGAAGCCTTTTCCAGAATGTTTAACAATAATATGTTCTGGAACGCATATACAAACACTTTGTTCCTGACCTTTTACGGAACCATCTGGGCTCTGGGTATTTCCATTCTGGGAGCTTACGCCCTGTCCAAGAAGCGGCTGCTGTTCCGCAAGGGCTTTAATTTCTTCCTGGTGTTTACCATGTGGTTCAGCGCAGGCCTTGTGCCTCAGTATTTGAACTATCTGGATACCAAGCGGGTATTCAATGCCGTAGGCATTATGGATGACAAGTGGCTGGTAGTCATTGCCATGGGCATGGCGGCCATGAATATTATTCTGCTGAGAAACTCTTTCGAAGGCGTGCCTTCGGAGATTGAAGAGGCCGCCATTGTGGACGGCGCAACGGAGATGCAGGTGCTCTGGAGGGTTTATATCCCTATGAGTAAATCCATCATAGCTACGGTAGCCCTGTTCTTCGGAATTTCCCGTTGGAACGGTTACTTTTGGGCAAGACAGATGATCTCAAACTCCAATGAGCATCCGCTTCAGGTATTCATTCGACTGAGGTTGGAGGAGTATACGGATCCTGAGGCGATGACGGGTTGGAATGAGATTTATGCGTCCGACTCGGTGATTTACGCATTGATCGTCTGTTCCATTGTTCCTATATTGATTATATACCCTTTCATCCAGAAGTATTTTGCAAAGGGCGTCAATGCGGGCGGCGTCAAATAGGAATCCCATATTAAGTTGCTCAATCGCGCATTATATTGCGGTTGATATAGAAAAAGGAGGAAAAAAATGAAAAAGAAGAAACTTACTTCATTGCTGGCGGTTTCACTTGCCACTGCAATGCTTCTGACCGCATGCGGCGGCGGAAACGACGGCAGCAGCAGTAGCCAGCCCAGCAGCAGCACCCCTGTGGCAAGTGACAACGGGGGGGGCACCACCGGTAACGAGGGCGGCAATGCCGGAGACGACACTGTTGTGGACACTCCCGCAGCGGAGCTTACCTTTGCGGAGGGCACCGTGCTCCGTATGGCAACCGGTTACAACAGTGCAAAGACCGGACTGTTCTTTGATGCTGAAACAGCAGGCGAGGGCATTACCCTGGCGGACGGCAACACCTACAACCCCGGCGATTTAAAGCCTACCTGGGTTGAGGTTCAGAATGTGCTGGGCGTGGTATTTGAGGACAAATACCAGGGCAACAGCGCTTCCAAGGAGTGGGAGTATTGGAAAGAGCAGTTGGATCAGGTGGATATGGTCAGCGGTACCGCAAGCACTCTTACAGAGGCTGGTAATGCGGGCATGGTGGTTGACCTGAACCAGTACATTGACAGTATGCCTAACTTCAAGGCTTACTTGGAGGCAAATCCCATCGTACGTCTGTCTATTACCGGTGACACCACCAACGGCGCTATCTACTTCTCACCTTACTTTGACGGTGTAAACGATATCGAGCGTATGCCTCTGATGAGAGTTGACTGGGTAGCGAAGCTGCTGGATGGCGATGGCGAGTTCACCGCTGATAAGAGCGGCACTACCACCGCTCCTGTTTACCAGCCTTATATGCCTACTTCCGGCAAGGTTGAGGTTGAGGTTGTAAACGCTGCCGGCACTGCAGTTGAGAAGGTTACCAAGGATTATGACGCTGCAGGCAATATCGTACAGAAAATGAATGATGCAGGCTCCATGAGCGGCGTGGACGCGGTAAATATGCTTCGTACTTATATTGATGAAGCTTACGGCGGATACTACGGCACTACCCGTTCCAATCTGTTCTGCGGACAGAATGCTGCATGGGATGCGGACGAGCTGGTAGCTCTGCTGCGCTGCGTGGTATCCAATGCGCCTACCCTTAACGGCACGGATTCCGTTCAGGGTATCTTCTCCCGTGAGGATTCAAATAACCAGAGACGTGTTGATATGTTCCGTTTCGTGGGCACGCTGTTCGGCGTTCGCGGACTGGAGTCCAGACAGGATTATCTCTATGTAGGTAACGACGGCAAGCTTCATGACGCACGTCAGGAGTCTGCTACCTATGACGCTCTTGAGAGAATGCACGCTCTGGCTGAGGAAGGCCTGATCTCCAAGTCCTTCATCGACAGTTCTGAAGAGAAAACTGAGACCATGTTGGAGAATGACCTTGGTTTTATGCATTATGACTACAACCAGACCCAGACCGTATACAATGAGACCAAGCTGAACAGAGACAAGGATGGCAATAAGACAGACGAGGGCGAGAAGTATATGGCAGTAATGGTTCCCGTTGCACGCTGGGATGACGGCACCGGGGAGCAGTTTATGAGATTTACCGAGTCCTGGCGTTCCGTTAAGACTGACGGATGGGCAATTTCCATGGCAGGTGTGGGCAGCGATACCGACAAGCTCAATGCAGCTCTGAAGTTGATCGACTATGCTTACAGCCCTGAAGGACAGATCCTGATGTCCTATGGCCCTGCAGCATTCAGAAGTACCGAGACTTTTATGTTCAACGGCCAGGAGATGCCTAAGATCGCAGATGCAACCTATGCAGAGCTCTGGGAGAAGGCAAACGGCAACTACACCAACTATGCTCGTTATTATCTTGGTTCTACCTTAAGCTTCGTGAAGAGCCAGGCATTTGAGTATCAGTGTACTCACGAAGTGGGCAGAGAAGGTGCAGGCTATATCTCTAACGCTATCGCCCTTGGCACCATCAAGCATCCTGAGCTGGCTCTGGCAGACAATATGTGGTACACCTCTGTTCCTACCGTTCTGCCTACCACCAAGGAGGAGAACGATCAGATCGCCGGCTATACCGAGTTAGGAAACAGCGGCAGATTCGGACAGAGCAAGGAGCAGCAGAACCTGTTTGTTGACATTATCGTGGGCGGCTTCTCCGGCGAAGGCACTTCCTCCGCTGCGGAGACTGTTGATACCGTAGCCAACAGCTGGAACGGCGCACAGTACCTGTCTATCAAGGAGACAGCATGGGAGTACCTTGTTGATTTCTACAACAGCAACAATTAAAATGATTAATTAGAAGCGGCGCCGCGCGAGATGAACTGATATCCGAAATTGACCGGTGAGGTTGATTTTGCGCGGCACTGCAAAATCCAAGGAAGGTTTTTTATGTATAAAAAACAGATGGTATTTCAGCGAATCATATGTTATGCAGTGTTGGTTGCTTCCGCACTGGTATTTGTGTACTCACTGGGACTTATGACAGATTTATATGACAGCCTTTATTCAACCATCAGAAGTGCGTCAAATCTGGATATGACTACGGTGACGGGATCGAGGATCTTTTATGATATGCAGCCCTTTAACAGCAGTTTGACCAAGGTCGGCATCGGGCTGATCCTGGTTTCCTTGGTTTTGTTTTTGATGAATACTCATTCCCGCAGAAAGTATTATATCGGGAATTTTATTGCAGTGGCACTCTCCGTGGTGTGCAATATCGCAGCCACAGTATGGGCAGTTATTGAAATATCCGCCTACAGACAATCGTTTTTACAGATAGATTTTGAAGCGTTGAAGGCTCATGCAGAATCTCGGAAGACCCTTTACACGGAGTCCACCTTTTGGTTTGACGCGGGCTATGTGGTGTTTGGAATACTGATGATAGCTACGGCGCTGCTTGTTGTGAATTTAATTTTGAAACTAAATGTGATGAAGGATGAAAAGCGTCTGATTGGCAGCAGAAAGGAAGTTGAAGCATGAATTTAGAGAATGATGCCATTATAAAAAAAGACCGCCTGCGCTTTACCAAAAACAAGCTGTCTGCAAATCTGACGCTGCTTGCGATTGTGTTTAACGCGTTTTACTTTGTCAGTATCTATAAATCTGATGTGGGTTCCTATTATTATAAGCTGATTATAGGGATTTCCGTGGTATACAATCTGTTGTTTATGTTGGCGGCGTTCCTCTCCTCCGAGGGGGTCAAGAGCTACAAGATAAATTACTCCTACGCCTTACTTCTTTTGGGCGTTGGGCAGATTATCCGTATTTTCATCCTGCCCAGAGCGGCGAAGGGTGCTACGGTAACTTTGAGCGATGTAGAGCAGGCAGTGATGGGGAACGGACAGTTTACCCGGGTGTGTATCTATCTGATTGCTTCCGCGGTGCTCTGTGTGGTGGCGGGAGTCATTAATATCAGTAAGAGCACTACGCTCACAAAGTATCAGGCTGAACTTGAAAAAGAGCAAGAGGGAGCAAGCCATGAGTGAACTTAAATTACAGCATCTTGATAAAATATATGATAATAATGTTCAGGCCGTATTTGACTTCAATCTGGATGTGAAGGACGGAGAGCTTATCGTCCTGGTGGGGCCTTCCGGCTGCGGAAAGTCAACTACCCTGCGTATGGTAGCAGGGCTTGAGGATATTTCCGCCGGAAAATTAATCATTGACGGCAGGGATGTGACCCAGATGCCTCCCAAGGACAGGGATATTGCCATGGTGTTCCAGGACTATGCTCTTTACGGACATATGACCATCTATGAGAATATGGCCTTTTCGCTGATGCTCCGCAAGGAGGATAAAAACAAGATACACCAGAAGGTCATGGCGGCGGCGGAGATACTGGATCTGACGGATCAGCTCAACAAAAAGCCCAGCCAGCTTTCCGGCGGGCAGCGTCAGAGAGTGGCTATGGGACGTGCCATTGTCCGTACTCCCAAGGTATTTTTGTTTGACGAGCCCCTTTCCAATCTGGACGCCAAGCTCAGGGGCGCAACCAGACGTGAGATACTCCTGCTGCATAAGCGTCTGCAGGCTACCATGCTCTATGTGACCCATGATCAGACAGAGGCCCTTACCCTGGCGGACAGAATCGTGTGTATGTCCATGGGCCATGTACAGCAGATCGGTACGCCGTTGGAGCTGTATGATACGCCTGCAAACATTTTTGTGGCAAGCTTTATCGGGCTGCCCCCCATTAATCTGTTTGATGTGGAGATTAAAGACGGGCAGGCTGTCTGCGGTGATTTCGCAGTGGATTTGAATGACAGGGAAAAGGAAATGCTTGCCGGATATGCGAACAAGCCGGTAGTTTTGGGAGTTCGACCGGAGGATATTGTCCAGGGCGGAAACATGGATGTGAAGGTGTTTACCAATGAAAACCTGGGTCAGACTACTTTGGTGAGCGGTACGCTGGGAAGTCATAAGATCACCTGTAAGTTCCGTGAGTGGTGCAGCTACAAGGCGGGAGATACCGTCAAGGTTTCCTTCAAGAAAAAGCATTTCTTTGACAAGGAAACAACTAACGCTATAAGGAATTGAGATCCTTAGAACCTTAGAATAAGGAGAAATGTAGGATGAAGGAATTTATACGCAAGTTTTTTGTCTCTTTGAAACGCAGTCCGCAGAACATATCGTTGGTGGCGCTGGCGGCAGCTTTTATTTTCTATTCGTTCCGGCTTACGTCCATATCGGATACCACGGCCAGAATCAATACTGCCAATATGGGACAGTGTGAGTTTGCGGCTATGCTGTTTTCCATTCTTGCCTTTGTCTGTTTCCTGCGATCTTTTCCCAAGAGACAGAAGGTAAATAAGCCCATGCTGATACTTCTTTTTCTGATGCTTGCTCTGCTGGTATTTGTCGACAGCGTTTATCTGCTTCGGATCAATCAGGCTCTTACCCGTACGGAGAACACTGTGGTTATCGCTGATAATACAATGTTTATTGCGGAAGCACGGAGTACGGTGACGGTACACATTATACTGGTGGCGATCTGCGCCGTTCTGCTGGCAACCATGCCTCTTTACGCAAAGCTTCTGCGGAAGATTAATACCTCTATCGATGTGGAGGGCAATGGCGATATGGAGGTAATTGATATTTCCGGTGAGGACGAATAGTTAGTATATGGCGAAAAAGCAGAAGAACAGACAGAGCGGAAAGCCTGCAGCGGAAAATTATTATGACTTGAAGACCGATGCGGTAAACCGACTGGTTAATGCAGAGAACGCGCCGGAGGTTTCCGATGCGGAGATAAGAAAATATAAATCCAGAGGGAAATTAAACATTCCTTCATGGCTTAAGATTGTATTTGTGAAATTCTGGTTCAGCGGCGCAATCTGTTACTTTTTCCTCTGGGGTCTGGGAACCTACATCTCCGGGTTGGATCTGATGTTTGTGCTGGCCGTGGGGTTGGGAGCCGCCATGGATTTGATGGTGAACAACCTGTTGCATTATTTTGAGCCGGAGAAGGGCGCCTATGACAGATGGATGATGGTCTCAGTCAGAAAGTTCTGGAGCCTCTTCCTGAATGTAATATATGCAGGGGTATTGCTGTACTGTGTTATATGGGCGTACAATGTGATTAATACTCTGCTTGTGGGAAGCGTGGAGACGGCCCAGACAGTGGCGGTGCCTGTGGAGCCGATTTTATTCGGGCTTTTGTATATGGGCTTTGATATGCTGTTTATTACCATTAGAAACACAATACTGAAAGTCGTTCGCGACGCGAACGCAAAGGTATCAGGGAAAAAATAAGATGCGAAAAATTAAGGTTGCTTATTTGGGCGGCGGTTCCAAGGCCTGGGCAAGAGTTTTTATGACGGATTTGGCGCTGGCAGAGGGACTTTCCGGGGAAATTGCATTATATGACATTGATGTTCCGGCAGCGGAGCTGAATCAGAAGATAGGCGCTGCCATCAATGCATCGCCGGATGCGGTATCCCGTTGGGATTACAGGGTTTATACCGAAATCGGTGAGGCGTTGGAGGGAGCGGACTTCGTGGCATGCTCCATTCTGCCCGGTACCTTTGACGAGATGGAAAGCGATGTTCATCTTCCTGAAGAATACGGCATTTATCAGTCCGTGGGCGACACGGTGGGGCCGGGAGGCGTGCTGCGAGCAATGCGTACAGTGCCTATTTATGAAGGCTTTGCCAGGGAGATCAAGGCACATTGTCCGGACGCCTGGGTGATTAATCTCACAAACCCCATGACGGCCTGCACAAAGACACTCTATGATGTGTTTCCTGAAATAAAGGCATTCGGTTGTTGTCATGAAGTATTTCATGCCCAGGAATTCCTGTGCTGTGTGGCAAAGGAGATATTGGGAGTGCCCCGGCCGAATCGCAGGGAGATTGTGATTGACGCCTGCGGGGTAAATCATTTTACCTGGATTACGGAGGCGGATTACAAGGGGCATAATATGCTGGAGCTTCTGCCGGAGTTTATTGACAGGTTTTATGAGAAGGGCTACTGCGAGCATCTGGGTGTGGAGGCGGATGATTTTCATAAGGATCCCTTCCGCTACGGGAATAAAGTAAAGATGGATTTGTTCCGGCGCTTTGGCGTGCTTGCGGCGGCGGGAGACAGACATCTTGTGGAATTTATGAACAATGCCTGGTATATAAAGGATGAGGCGGACGCCGAAAGGTGGCTGTATCATCTGACTAAAGTGAGCTATCGAAAGCAGGACAGAATCAACAAGATCAACCAGTCTCACCGTATTGCGGACGGTGAGGAAAAGATAGCCGTAGTGAAGAGCGACGAGGAGGTAGTGGAGTTGATGAAGGCTCTTCTGGGGCTGGTTCCCCCCATTGTCTCCAACGCCAACACTCTGAATGCGGGGCAGATGGCAGGTATGCCGATGGGGTCTGTGGTTGAGACCAACTGTGTGTTTTCCAGGGACAGCGTAAAGCCCATAGTGGCAAAGCCCCTTCCTGCGGATGTAAATATACTTGTACTCAGGAATGCGCAGAATATTGAAAACGCTTATTACGGAATAAAGAACCGTGATTTTCATCGGATATTTGAAGCATTTGTAAACCAGCCGCTGTGTTCGGGTCTTGCGCTTTCCGATGCGAAAGAACTGTTCACACGCATGGTAAACGCCACAGGCGGTTATCTGAAAGAGTATTATCCGCTTGACAGGCTGAAACAACTATGATTGACGCATTTTTCTTTGCGGCGGACGCCGTTTTGCCCATAGTGCTGCTGATAGCCTTGGGATATATCCTCAAAAGAGTGGGAATGTTAAGCAGAGAGTTCCTGAATACGGGAAACAAATTGACATTCAGGGTGCTGATTCCGGCTCTGTTGTATTACAATATTTACGGCATACAAAGCTTGAGGAACATTCATATCGGATTTGTCCTGTATGGCGTGGCGGCGGTCATTGTGATTTTTTTCCTGGCAATCGCCGTAACCTGTGCATTTACGAAGGACAGCGCAAAGCGCGGTTCCCTGATTCAGGCCATGGTTCGGTCCAATTACGCGATTATCGGCCTGCCCCTTGCGGAGTCTCTGTTTGGCGCTGCAGGCGGGGCTGCGGCAGGTGTGATGTCGGCATTCTGCGTACCGCTGTTTAATGTCTTAAGTGTGATTATCCTTTCCGTTTTCAACGGCGGCAGCCAAAAGGGGAAGGTAGACGTCAGGAAGATTTTAAAGGGAATTGCCAAAAATCCGCTGATTATCGCCACGGTTTTAGGGATCATAACGCTGGGACTGCGGGAACTGCTGGTTTTAAGCGGGATTACATTCCGGATCAGCAATGTGCGGTTTTTGTATAAAGCACTGGAGAATGTCAAGTCGCTGTGTACGCCCTTTGCACTGATTGTTCTTGGCGGAAGATTTGAGTTTTCCGCGGTGTCAAGGCTTAAGCGGGAGATTATGTTCGGCACTCTGATGCGGACGGTGGCCGTTCCGGTGATAGGGCTTTCAGCTGCGTATCTGCTTCGTATAACCATTCTGCCGGAGCTTTCCGGCGAACACTTTGCCACCTATATGGGGGTGTTTGCAACTCCGGTTGCGGTGGCCAGTGCCATAATGGCAAAGGAAATGGAAGCGGATGATGAACTGGCGGGGCAGTTGGTGGTCTGGACCAGTCTGGTGAGTACGGTGACGATTTTCATATATGTCACAATATTCCGAGTAATTGGAATTTTTTAAATAGAAACTATTAATAAAAAGTGGGAGCGTAGTTATGGCATATTTAACTTTGAGAGGAATCAACAAAATTTATCCAAACGGGTTTCATGCGGTTCACGACTTCAATCTTGAGATTGAGAAGGGCGAATTTATTGTGTTTGTGGGTTCGTCCGGCTGCGGTAAGTCCACAACCCTGCGTATGATTGCGGGACTTGAGAATATCAGCAAGGGTGATTTCTTTATCGACGGAGCCAGGGCAAATGAAAAAGGGCCCAGAGAGCGGGGCGTGGCAATGGTGTTCCAGAGCTATGCGCTATATCCCCATATGTCTGTGTATGATAATCTGGCGTTCGGCCTTACCCTGCAGGGCGTGGATGAGGACGTCATTGAGCAGAAGGTGAAAAAGACCGCAGGAATCCTTGGCCTGACGGATTATCTGGACAGAAAGCCCCGTGCGCTTTCCGGCGGACAGAGGCAGAGGGTTGCGGTAGGACGTGCGATTATCCGTAAGGTGGACATTTTCCTCATGGACGAGCCTTTGTCTAATCTGGACGCCAAGCAGAGGGTTACCATGCGTTCCGAAATCACGCAGATTCACCGTGAAACGGGCGCTACCACAATTTATGTGACCCATGACCAGACGGAAGCCATGACTATGGCGGACAGAATCGTGGTTATGAAGGAAGGGTACGTTCAGCAGGTGGGAACACCCTATGATTTGTATTTTAATCCTGTGAATATGTTTGTGGCAGGCTTTATCGGAGAGCCTCCCATGAACTTTATCCATGCAGTATTAAAGGGCGGCAAGCTCAATATACACGGCAATGTGGCTGATTTAAGCGCCATTGCGGACAGGAGCGTCCTTGAAAAGTATGAGGGTAAGGAAGTGGTCTTAGGCTTCAGGCCTGAGGCGGTAAAGCTTGTGGGAAGCGGAGAACCGGAGAACGCCTATAAGATTTCCTGTATGGTGGAGCTGACAGAGCTTCTTGGAGATAACACCAATGTGTATGTGGACATTCAGGGCATTAAGAGCATTTTGAAGGTGGAACCCCATGAGTCGCCGGAGATTGATACAAAGCTTGATTTTGCAATTCCCTATGAGAATGTTTATCTTTTTGATGCGCAGACAGAGAAGCGTATTAAGCTGAAAGGGTGAACGGAATGAAGATTTTCTAAGGCGTCAAAGAGGGTGCATAGCACACCTCTTTGGACGCCGCCTAAGAAAATCTAAGTCATTCCGGGAAGAATCCGCAAGCGGATTCTTCCGGCTTTGCGGCGGCGTTGCAAAAAAAGCTTGCATCTGCCGTCGCTGTATGGTAGAATAAATGATGTTTGAAACAACCGGGAAAGGCAATATAGCGAGGCTCCATGGTCAAGCGGTTAAGACATCGCCCTTTCACGGCGGTAACACGG
>JAMPFR010000088.1 GCA_023664365.1 Acetatifactor muris
TCGCATACTTCGTAAAGGGTACTCCAAGCCCAATTATCTGGTATTTCAAAGGGAATTGTAACGGGGTCTTGGTCTCCAGATAGATAATAAGAGTTATCATCACCACGGAAGATGATAGATTCCTTTTTATCGCGCTTGATTTTGCCTTGTTTTATAAGTTCCTCTTTTTCTGTTCGTATGCGTTCAAGCAGCACGGAGGCAGGCTCGTCGTCTGGGTCTTGGGGCACAAGTTTGCCGCGGATGGCAAGGTCAAGGATTTTGGATTTGAGCACATTGATAAAATCAATTAGTTCTGATTTGCCAATATCTATATATTCAATATGGGAAAGTATCTCACAGCTTTTTTGATATATTTGTGCTTGCTCGCTAAGCGGTGGTAACGGAAACACAATGTTGAGAATGACATCTCTACTTAGCCCTGGGATTAACCCATTAGCTCTAATTGTTATAGAGCTAAGCATTGCTGAAATAGCAATTTCAAGATAGTCTCCATCTAATCCGGTTATACATCTTAATGCCATAATTTGACGAGCTATGTGAGCGTCTTCAATATCACACATCGCCATTTTCCCTACGCCAGAGCCTTTACAAGTCAAAAGCAAATCACCATTTGTTGCATGTGTTGTAGGGGATTCTGTCCAACGATTGATAATTACTTTGCCTTTTTCAAGGTTGCTTGCTCCAGTAATATATGGGATACCTATTCCTTTATCATTATAACGAGATGGTTTTAAATCTTGTCCGGAATAAAGTGCAATAATTTCACCTAACCTGCACCACTCCCACCCTTCCGGCACCTCAAACGGTATCTCATCCTCAATACATTTCACTCTTCCGTCCTGGAACTTCTCATAATGCAAATTATGCAAGATTATCAGCGTTTGAAGATAGATTGGTTTTGCAAATATGGAAAGCGGCTCTTGATAACAGACTTTATCGGATGTATGATAAATTAGAAGCGGTAAAATGCTGATTTATGAAAAGAGACATCTGCTTGCTGATGTAAAAAATGGCCGGATTGGCCTTTCTGACCTGCAGCGTCCTTTTGTATGGAAGGACAATAAGGTTCGGGAACTTATGATTCAATGATGAAAGGATACCCGATTTGTGGATGAAAGATAGTATAAAGGAAGAATACGAAAACGTCATATGATAACAGGAGAGCGGTTATGAAAGATACAAAAGCAAATATTCTATTCACTGAGTTTGAATTCGAAAGATATATTTATGAGCTTATGCAAAAAAGTGATATGTTTCGTAATATAAGATTAGATGAAGCGATAAGCCGGAATATATTGATAGATATTCAGGCAGAGAGAGCAGTAAATAAGAAATGGGAAAAGCTGGCAATTGAGATTAGAAATCTGACATCATTTACAATAGAAAGAATTTATCGTATAGTAGCAAGAATGAAAGAAATACAGAGGTTAATAACGGATGTCAAATGTGTGTTTTTATTTCCCGGAAAGTTATCAGATGAAGCAAATAAAATTTTCATAGAAAATAAGATAGAAGTCTGGGATAGAGAATACCTGTTTTCAGCGATCTTTTTAAAGCGACGGATATTTATCAGAAAAAGGATCAGACGTTTGTTGATAAGTTAAGGGAATGTAAGCCCGGTAAGAAAAACTGGAGCAAATATCAAAATTTAATAGGTGAAATTTTAACCTTTTTATTTTGTCCCCGTTGTTGCTGCCGTTATCAGAAAAGGCAGACGCATCCAGAGCGAACAGGAGAGATTTTATTTTTCCTAATTATTGTGATACGGGCTTCTGGTTTTATTTACAATCAAAATACTCAGCGGATTATATTGTGGTAGACGCTAAAAATTATAATAAAAAAATTACCAAAGGGGAAATTCTGCAGATGGCTAATTATTTAAAAGAATCCGGAGCAGGGTTATTCGGAATGATTATAACCCGAAACGGTGCAAACGACAGTGCAATTTATACCCAGAGGGAAGTATGGGCAATCTATAAGAAAATGATTATTATATTACAGGATAATGATATAGAGCAGATGCTGTTGGAAAAATTTGCAGACGGGGAACCGACGAATATCGTCAGGCAAAAGATAGAAGATTTTCGCTTGTCAGTCTGAAGCCGGCATTTGAAAATATCCGGGAGACGATGCCGAGTCAATTTCTGCAGACTTTGACAATGGTTATTATCATAACTTGCTGAACCGCTGTACTATGAACAATAGTGCAGCATTTTTTTTAATCATTTGCGGCAGATGATACGTTATTATAGACAGGCGGATGTTTACGGAGCGGAGGTGAAGGCATTTGGAGGATGACGCATTGATAGAGCGGATAAGAAGCGGAGATAAAGCTGCGGCGGAAGAATTGATAAGACGCTATTATACGTCTATCCTGCGCTATTGTAAATGGCACTGCGCAGATATACAGAAAGCGGAAGATTTAACGCAGGAAACATTCCTGAAGCTGTTTAATGCCTTATCCGGGCGCGGCAGTACAACAGGCTATAATAACGCGGCAGGCGGCAGCGGGAAAGGGAAATTCAAAGCATACCTGTATACCATTGCAAATCATCTGTGCATTGACGAGAGCCGCAAGAAACCTTTGTATCTGCTGGAAGATGAAGAGAACCTTGTAAGCAGCTGCAATGAGATACATCAGGCGGAGAATCGGGAAGAGATAAAGTATCTTTTGGACGCTTTGTCACCGGAGCAGAAGGAAGCCGTTATTTTACGTTTCGGAGAGCAGCTGGAATTTCGTGAAATTGCAGAAGTGACAGGCTGCAATATGCGGACGGCACAAAGCCGGGTTCGCAGTGCGTTGAAAATCATGAGGAAACTCAGGTCATAAAAAAACAGCTTCAATCTGCAGGTTTGTGTCCGGGCGGTATCCGCGAACCCGGCATGCGCAAAAGGAGGAGAAGGATGATTAAAAAAAGTAAAGAAAAAAAAGGCGGCAAAAATAAGAAAATACAGGAATATCTGAGGCAGATCTTACAGCGGGAGCCGCAGCCGGAAAGGCTGGAGGAAACCATTACTTCCTGTCTTGAAATCCTGAGAGAGCAGAATGCCCCGGCGGAAGAGCCGAGGACAGGATTTTTCCGGTATCTGTCGGAGGTGTTTCGTTTTGAAGGCATACCTCTGTTCGGACTGCAGGCAGCAGTATTACTTTTGGTATGTCTGACAGCTTCTACAGCAGCCGGCGTTCCGAAGTATATACCCGCATTTATGCCTTTGTTTGCACTTGCGGCGGTGCCGGTGATTTTTAAAAGCCGGTTTTACGGGATGAGCGAGATAGAAGCGGCTACAAGGGCGTCCGGCGCCCAGATTATACTGGCGAAGCTGATTCTGGCAGGCGCCGCAAACCTGGTATGCATGACGGTGCTGCTATGCTTGGAGGTACACCTGCAGGGTTCCCGGGAGGAAATCGGCCGGATGATTTTATATTGTCTGGTTCCCTATCTGGTATGCATGACTGCAATGCTGCGTATGGTCCGGCTGCGCAAACAGGAAAGCATACCTGTATACGCAGCGGCAATGGCCGGCGCCAGTGTGTGCCTGGGTATGTCAGCCGGGTGGCTGCCAGGACTGTATGAAACGGCCGCAACAGGGCTGTGGATTACGGCATTTCTGGTGTTCGCCGTGTTTTTTACAAAAGAAATCTGTTTTATTATAAAAATGAGAAAGGAAGGAAAAATGTATGGAATTATCGCTTGACCGTCTGACGAAGCATTATGGAAGTAAAATTGCAGTAGACCAGATCAGCGCGGTTTTTAAGCCGGGAGTATATGGCCTTCTGGGGGCTAACGGCGCAGGCAAGACAACCCTGATGCGTATGCTGTGCGCCATTCTGGAGTCCACCTCCGGCGATGTGCTTCTGGACGGAAAAGAAGTGACCTCTATGGGGGCGGAATACAGAAATATACTGGGGTATCTGCCTCAGGATTTCGGATATTATCCCAATTACACCGCAAAGGAATTTCTGATGTATATTGCCGCACTGAAGGGGATACCTCGGGACATTGCCGGAAAACGGGTAAAGGAACTGCTGGAGGTAACGGATTTAAGCGGAGTAGCCGGGAAACGGATTAAAACTTTCTCCGGCGGAATGAAGCAGCGGGTAGGCATTGCGCAGGCTCTGCTGAATCATCCCGAAATCCTGATTTTAGACGAGCCCACTGCCGGTCTGGATCCGAAGGAAAGAGTCCGTTTCCGCAACCTGCTTTCGGATTATGCCGGGGACAAAATCGTCATTCTTTCCACCCACATTGTATCTGATATAGAAGCAATCGCGGACAAAGTGATGCTGATGAAAAAAGGACAATTCGTATTGCAGGGAACTGTCCCCGAGCTGATTCAAAAGGTAGAGGGAAAGGTGTGGGAGCTGGCGGTATCGCCGGGAGAAGCCGGAGAGTGGCAGACAAAGGCCACTGTTGCAAATTTAAGGCATGAGGGAAGACAAACCGTGCTGCGCATTATTTCGGACATTGTGCCGGCCGGAGGAGCAGTTCCCTGCGAAGCTGCGCTGGAGGATGTATATTTATATTATTTTCCCATAGAGGAGGGAGCGTGAATAAATGGAACTATTCAGACTGGAACATAAAAAATTATGGCGGAAGGCCGGGGTCAGGGTCAGTGTGGCGCTGTGCTTTGTCTATATTGTGATTTTCGGAAATATACTTTCACTTCAGTGGTTCGTCAACGGAAGCTCACACGGCGCTGCCAATATGCTCCAAAGAAATTTTGACGGCTATTCCATGATAAGGGCAAAACAGGAATATGCCCGGGGATTTGGCGGAGAACTGACAGATGAGTCTCTGAGGCGGATGGTACGGGATTACCAGAGGATGACGGCGGACGGAGCGGAGGACGAAATGGAAAAGACGGACGTGTATACCGTCAACAGCTGGCTGGGAAAGCTGTGGCCGGAGCTTAGGGATGCCCACAGTTATCAAACAATGATGAGCTATGTTGATCCGGAAAAACTGACCGGGTTTTATGAGAGAAGGCAGCAGTTAATTGAGACGTCCCTGGAAAGTAACGGCTATACAGATGAGGAAAAAGAGTATCTGCTGCAGATGGAACAGAAGGTGAAGAAGCCTTTTCGGTATGAATGGGCGGACGGATGGCTGCAGCTTCTGAGCAGTATGGTTTCCGATCTGGGGCTTGTGATGGCGTTGTTCCTGGCTATCAGCCTTTCCGGCATGTTCGCGGGAGAATGGCATGACAACGCAGGCCCGCTGGTGCTGACCACAAAAAACGGCTGGGAGAAGCTCGCCCATGCCAAAATTCTGGTGGGAGTGTCTTTTGCTCTGGAGCTTTTTACCATGCTGGCTGTGGGCGGTATTGCATCCCAGCTTTTCTTTTTCGGAACCTCCGGATGGGATATGCCGGTTCAGACTATCCGATTCGACGCAGTAGCGCCTATGAATATGCTGCAGGCGGAAATTTACGAGTATGTCTTTGCGCTGCTGGGGGCAGTGGGGTTTGCAGGCGTAGTCATGCTGCTGTCTGCCGCCATGAAAAGCCATGTGACGGCTTTGCTGCTCAGTCTGGCCGTTGTATACGGCCCAATGGCAATAGATAAATATCTTCCGTATGCAGTAAGGAGGGTGCTGGATTTCATACCCCTGGCGGGAAACGGGACAGAAATCTTCCGAACCAATACCTTTCATCTTTTCGGGAACATAGTCTGGTCGCCGTATTTACTGGTAAGCATCCCGGTTCTGATTGGTATTTTGTGTATGCCTGCCGCCGTAAAGAGGTGGTCGCGCAGGGGGAAGGCGTAAAGAACTAAATTTTAAAGAAGTGTAACCACAGGGAAAGCTTTTCCGTCTTAAAAGGTAAGAGCGCGTTCCCCGGCTGCAATGAAATCTCCCATAAGATAAAGCACGGAAGCCGGATTTCAGGAAGAAGGAGGTAATATGGAGGACAGTGAAATTGTTCTGCTGCTTCAGAAGCGGAGTGAGCAGGCAATTGAAGAGATAAAAAATAGATACGGAAGAAAGCTTACCCACATTGCCGTCACCATTCTGGAAAATCAGGAGGATGCGGAGGAGTGTGTAAACGATACCCTGTGGAAGGCGTGGAAGGCCATACCGCCTGCAGCGCCCAGGTTTCTGTTTGCTTTTCTGGCAAAAATCTGCAGAAATGCAGCCCTTGACCGGATAAATTACCGCAATGCGGATAAGAGGCAGGGCATTATTCTGGAGCTGACGGCAGAGATGGAGCAATGCATTCCGGCCAGGCCGGAAAACGACGGCCGGGAAAGCCGGGAGCTGGCGGCTCTGCTGAACCGTTTTTTAAAAGAACAGCCGCCGGAAAAACGTATCATTTTTATGAGGCGTTACTGGTATGGCGAATCAGTGGCGGAAATAGCAGAAAGGTATCATATCAGTGAGGCAAATGTGAAAACGTCGCTGTTCCGCACCAGGAAGAAGCTGCGGACATATCTGGAGAAGGAGGATTATGTGTTATGAATGGATATGATGTAATAGAGGCGCTGGGAGAAGCAGCGGAGGAATATATAGAGGAGGCGGAGCAGAGCGGTAAAGCGAAAATGAAAAAGAGATGGATTCCGAAGGTGGCTGCGGCCTGCGCACTTTTACTTGTGGCGCCTGCTGCCACTGTGCTGGCGGTAGATTATTTTTCCTCATTGAAGGGTGACGAACTTGCATTCGGAAGGGTAGAGTACCGGGGCGACGGAATAGTGGCAATCCAGGTGCAGAATTATTCCGATAAGGTTCTGGAATTTCAGGAGGATGTAAAGCTTGGCATTTTTTATGCAAATGAAGAGATTTCCCAGACAGAGGGCGGCAGTGTGCGAATGGAGGGAAATGTGATCGCGCCCCACAGCTCTTCGGAGCTGATCGTGGATTTATCCGGTGCCTATGATATGGCAATAGCGGATCGGCCCCTGACGGATGACTGGTATTATCTTGAGCTGACCAACAATCATTTTGTGTTCGGGCAGGACTGGCAGTGCGCCATAGATTTCCGGAATACGATAGAGGAAGGGGTCATATACAGAGCAGAGAATCCGGAAGGGCAGGAGAAAGAACAGGAAAGGGAGCAGGACTGGGAGCAAGCGCAGGGCGAAGGATGGGAGCAGCGCTCCGGAGAATACGGGGAGGCGGCAGATTTTATATATGAAAACTGGGCAAAGCCGGTGGCAGATATGAGCATTTCCGGACTTTTCGGAACCCGGGGAAACGGTTCCTTTTCAGACCATATCAACATTGCAGGCAGCCGGGGAGAGGATGTATTTGCGGTAGAAAGCGGAACCGTTGCGGAGACGGGATATGAAGCCGAGAGCGGAAACTATATTGTGCTTTTGGTGCAGGATGATGTAAGGGTGAAGTATGGTTATTTGGAAAGTATATATGTAACGGAAGGTCAGGAGGTGGAAAAAGGGGCAGTGTTAGGAACCCTGGGAAAGACCGGAAGAGCTGTGGGACCCAATCTGCTGCTGGCCCTGTATGTAAACGATAAGCCCGTAAATCCTCTGCGGGAAGAATCCGCCACTGCGGCGGAGGCACCGGAAATGTACCCGGCGGCAGATATACTGCAGGAGTGCCTTGCAGCTTCCGGTGAGGGCAGCATAGTATCCGGCGTAATGGTGCCTGCGTTTATCGCGTATAAAGGTGCGGTCTGTGTCAGCTGCGACTATGATATCAGCGGGGAGTACCTGATGGTATCCGACAGCCCGGTGGAGTTTAACCCGTCCTATACCTATACCGCATATGAGATAGTCGGCCGCCCGGATCTTGCGGCAGTCATTGTGAATGGCGGATATGCGGTGTATCGGAAGGCATTTGACGTGGTGTTTTCCATGGACGGCGTTGTTTATCAGGTGGAATGTCCGGCAGACTATCTGGGAGAAGAGGCGGCAGGAGAATTGCTGGGTGAAAAAAGCGGCCTCATAATTTATCGGGCGCCGGCGGACGGGGAAGAGATGCAGGGAAAATGTATTGTTGATATTTCAGAGCTTATGACTCAGACATTCCCGGAATACTTTGAGGCTTCGGAAGAGGCTGCAGGGGATTGCCTGTGGGTGGCGGCAGCGGAAGAATGATTAAATTTTGGCAAGCACTAATTCCACTGCCCTGTCTGTAAAATGCTCATATTCTTCTCTTGAAAATCCGATATAGGGATACTCACTCAGTTCTTTCTTTGGAACATATCCCATGACGCCTATCTTCCGCACGATTGCCCCGTCCGGAAGGTAGGCGATATAATTAGGGAATTCGGTCAGGTTCAGAATTTCCGTAAAATATCCCGATTCAGGATGCTGCTCCAGATACTCTGCCTCCATGGTATAAATATCCTTCATGCGGTCATTATCAGGCAGGAGAGCCTTTACGGAATCCCAGTTTTCCGGCATGCCCGCTGCTTTAACCGATAATACGGGGTGTTCCCTGATTCGTCTCCAGGCGGCTGCAACTCTTTCCGCGTCACGGATATATCTTTGAAATTCCGCGTCCGTAATCAAATGGGAATAGTAGCCCATAAGAAAGGAATATTCTTCGTTCGTTTGTATTTCCTGCTTCCTGTCTGCAATATACTCTTTATAAAATCTGCCGCAGTCGGAGGCAGTTTTTCTTTCCGCAGACATCCAGTGGGTTATTTCACGGGGAGGCGTGAATTGTGTCCAGTCTTCATTTTCCACATTGCAATCCGGCGCGATATTACCCACGCAAAAACCATGCCTGTCCAGCGCAGGAGCTTTATCCAGCACTCTGTCCGCTATCATCAGGTGTGTTACCCAGGAAGCCATACTATTTCTCCTTTACATACCAAGGTGTATACATAATCTGCTGATATAAATATAAGCTATTTGTCATGGAAACGCAAAAGTTTTATTTACCCCTAAAGTTTTCTGAAAACTTATACGAAATATATAACAGCAAGAAGCGGACACTGTTGAAATACGCATTCCAAGGAGGGAGATTAAAGCAGTAAACGGATTTTCAGGTATTTTCATGGTGGCTTCAGTAGCGGCGGTTTCCGGCGTCTCTAAGACAAGGCGCGACGAACGGCGTGATGTTTACTCCGATTCAAAAAAGAAAAATGCGGAAAAGCTTTTTGCAAGTATTTTGGAAGACAGTGCAAAGGAGAACAAAGCAAACGTCGTAGACTGCCAGACGACTACCTATGGCCGTGACAGCAGAGTGCAGAATTTTCTTTATCAGACAAGGGAATATCGTTACTGAACAACACGGGGCCGTCGCATTGGCAATATGCGGCGGCCCCGGTGTTTTGTCGTGCGCCCGGCGAGCGCACGTTTATAGGAAATCTCGTGCAATTCACAATTTAAAATTGCCGTTTATATCAGCGGTTATTATGTCTCAGCAAATGTTATATCAATAAGAAATAATGGTGTTGTACATGTCAATCATATCCGACAGGCCTGCCTCAAAGGAAGAGATACTGCACTGGCCTGCAAGGGTAAACATCATATCGCCTTCACTTAAGGGCTCACCCTTCTCTACCTTGGCCAACACCTTTTCAAGGGACTCTCTGGTGCTCTTCATGTGTGAGACAAACAGGCTCAGGTAAGCGGAGCCCCGAAGTCCCTCCGCACTCAGAGCTTCCTCATCCTCGCTGTATGCCAGTACGTCGTCCACATATTTGGAGAATTCTTCATACATAGGCTGTATCACGGTAAGATCCATATCCAGAATATTCTCATCCCAGACGCCCTGCATGTACAGCTCGTTGTCAATATCCCTGGCAAGATTTATCACCATGTTCAGGGAATAGAATACCACATAGCCTTCCGCCTTCATCTCCTCCAGCTCCGCCTGCTGGCGCTCTTCGGCAACTATGGACAGCTCATATCTGAAGGTATCTCCGGTGGTATAATATGCTTCCAGCACATTGAGGAGAGCCGTGTGATGCTCCTGAGATTTGGCATAGTTATCTTCCCGGTAGGCTTCCAGGTCAGTATAGTCGCTGATTTCATTGAGGGTCTGTACCAGGGTGGTGATGTAGGGATACATATCCAGAAATGCCTGGTCAAGCGCATCCTTCTCCGTCTTGCTTGCGGCAATTTCATAGGCAGTCTCTATATCGCTCCGGATGTCGGAGGTCACGGTATAACAGGTATAGTAAGGATCGTTTTCATCCAAAAGCCGGAAATCGTCGCTCTCAAAATCCACATAGGTAAAGTACCTGTCCAAAGAATCAAATATCCGGCCCACCATAGCATTGTTTACGTCGATATAGGCGTTGTAGAGCTCCTGCTCCGTTTCCTCGTCAAGCTCAACCGCAGCGGGAGCGCCATCCTCTGAGCCAAAGGTCTTGGGCGGCAGAGAGAGGGAATC
Organism: Acetatifactor muris; assembly: GCA_023664365.1. Taxonomy (GTDB): domain Bacteria; phylum Bacillota; class Clostridia; order Lachnospirales; family Lachnospiraceae; genus Acetatifactor; species Acetatifactor muris_B. The sequence goes on from JAMPFR010000088.1 coordinate 10,305, forward strand.
GGATCCGTCGTCATCCCTGCTGTCGGATCTGCCGGTTGAAACGCCCTGACATGCGGCCAATGAAAGTACCATGGCCGTTGAAAGTGATGCAGCTAAAAATTTCTTTTTCATCTTTCCTCCATTCTGAAGCATTGTTCATGGTTCTTTTTTACCGAAAAATAAGCTCGGTAAGCTTACATTTGTTCAGTACAACCTGTCGAGAATTATACTACATTTATATGTCGGCTGTCTATATTTTTTACGGAGGAAAAATACTGTTGACAACCGACTGATTATGGTGTATATATAACATATAAGCAGTTGAAAGAGGTGGCCACTTTGAAACTATTACAAAATTCAGGAGTACCGATTTATCAGCAGATTGCAGATCAGCTGAGATCGGATATCCTTGCGGGAAAGCTGAAGGAGGGGGAGTATCTCCCCTCCATCAGGGGACTGGCAAAGGATTTGAAAATCAGCGTCATCACTACCATGAAGGCTTATGAACAGCTGGAGTCGGAGGGACTTGTGACCGCAGCCCAGGGCAAGGGCTTTTATGTCAACGCCCAGGACAGTGAGATGCTGAAGGAACAGCACATGCGCAGGGTGGAGGAAGCTCTGCTGGAAGCGATTCATGCGGCGGAGGTTGCCGGGATGACCGGCAGGGAGCTGCAGGAGACGCTGGCGGCGCTCCAGGATGCGCAGCAGACCTACCTTTGAGCGCAGGCCTCGTTGTTACCGAATTTTCAAACATAGGAATGGAGGACATTATGAAGACGAACAGCGTAGTAAAAGCAGTAAATCTGCAGAAGAAATTTAAGGGCTTTGAGCTTTCCGTACCGGATTTACAGATTCCCGGAGGATTTGCAACCGCGCTTATCGGCGAGAACGGCGCAGGCAAAACTACCCTGCTGAATCTGCTGGCAGGCATCCGCCTGGATTATAAGGGGCAGATCAGTTACTTTGATGAAAATGAAAGGATGGTAGACGGGAAGGTGCAGGAGCGTATCGGCTACACCGGGCCCAGCAGCTTTTTCCTGCCTCACTGGACCATAAGCCAGGTGGAGGAGATCAGCGAGCTGTTGTTTAAGAATTTTCACAGAGACAGGTTTCGGGCAATCTGTGAGGACTTAAGTATTCCCGCCAGAATCAATAAAAGTGTAAAGGAACTGTCCGACGGAAACAAGATGAAGCTGATGCTGGCGGTGGTGCTGGCCAGGGACACGGAGCTGCTGATTCTGGACGAGCCTGCGTCCCCTCTGGATCCCCTGATGCGTGACAAGCTCTGCGACATTATCCGGGAGTATCTGGAAAAAGGAGACGGCGGACGCTCCGTATTTTTCTCCACCCACAATATTGCAGATATGGAAAATGTGACGGATTACGCTATTATTCTGGAGCATGGCAACATCGTGGAGCAGGGGTTCGTAGAGGATCTGAAGGAAAAGTATGTGCTGGTAAAGGGCGAGGCCGGAGACGCGGAAGCGGCGAAGAAGATTTTGTATACCATGTCAAGAAGCTCCTACGGGTTCGAAGGTATCTGTCTTTCGGAAAAGCTGGATGGGCTGGCGGGCATGGATGTTTCCGTGGAGACGCCCACCCTGTCCCAGATCAGCGTGGCAGTGATGAAGGCAAACACAAGCCTGAAGCTTGGTTGAGGAAGGGTGTGTGAGGATGAAACAGAAAATAAGAAGCTATCTGGTGTTCACGTCCCGATGGTACAAGATCATCATGTTTATTATTCTGCCCTTGCTGCTGCCGGGATTTCAGATCATTTCCTCACTGGTTTTTCAGGGGACAGCCATACCTTTTATAGTGATGGCACTGATCCTGGTGGAGACTCTGGCGGACAACTGGTTCCTGGGGGGCATTCAGGAAAAGGGGTCGGAGAAGATCGATTACCTGAAGACTTCCCCCAGAGGCATGGAGATCATGCGCAGTGTGCTGATCATGGATCTGGTGCGACGGCTTGTATACCATGCGGTCATCCTGGGAGTGTCCTGGCTGCTGACAAAGTCTTTCGGCACTTCCGCCGAGGCGGGAAAGCTGACGGGCCTTGGGACGCTGCTGCTGGCTTTGGGACTGAGCTATACCCTGTCGGTGGTGGGAATCTTTATCGCCAGGTTTGCCAGCTATATATGGGTGAATCTGATCTGCGGCTATATAGGGTGCATTGCCGGGCTGGTCATCCTGTTGGTATGTACATCGACAACTTTTGTTCCGGTGGCGCTGCCGGACATTGCCCTGGCAGTCTTAGGGATCGGAATCAGCTTTTTGATGGTAAAAATCGCAATGTTAAAGGTGGAGGGGAGCTACTATGATAAATGATTTGAAGCTGGGCTTTAAAATAATGAAATACGGACATTCCGCAAAGCTGTCCATTATCGGCGGTATTGTCATGACGGTGATCGGCATAGGGATTAGCGCTACAAACCTGACAGGGTCTTTCAACTTACCGGGAGGATATTTCCTGACGCTGGCGGCTTTGCTGCTATTGCAGCTGATATCTACCGTCAATGCGGCAAATCTGGTTCAGGCCTCGCCCGCGAAAAAGAAGCTGCAGACCTCCGTTCCGGCGCTTATCAGCATTATGATGATGAGCGCGGCCTATCTGCTGGATGTGATCGTATTTGCCGTGATACTGCGTATCCACCCGGAGGCAGAAAACTATTGTTGCAGTCAGATACTGTACTCCGTATGCTTCATGGGGGTCGTTATGCTGTACTATGGCACTGTTTACAAATACTTTGTGGCCTCTACCATTATGTTTGCTCTGCTCTTTTTAGGTGTTTATTCTTCTTATTCCTTTATGACAGGTTTTTACTTTGTGATAAGCGGTGGCTCCGTAAACCTTTTTCAATTTACCGGTTTCTGGGGTAATTTCTGGCTGACGGCGGTGATTGGCCTGGCGGTTATTCTTGTGTGCGGCGTGTTACAGTATCTGCTCTCTCTGGCGGTGTATAAGGCGCCCATATCCAAGCTGGCGCTGGGAGCAAGGCTCAGGAACCAGATGTAGAGCAGCCTTGAAAGGGAAAATAATTCGCACAAATTCTGCTGATGAATAGGCTCTT
>JAMPFR010000089.1 GCA_023664365.1 Acetatifactor muris
TAAAATCGCTTGGCGTTATGCCTATTGTCAGCGTGATGTCCTCAAAATAAGATGCAGCCGTCAGGGTAAGCGTTCCGGTAGTGGAAGCGCCGACTATGCCGATCCTGTCCATACCCTGATCTTTTAACCATTTCATTGCTGTTTCTATCCGTTCCAACGGATAATTATGATGGCCATAGTCCTTTTTAGCGGGTGACATGGACATAACATGGACGCCGCATTTATGTAACCACTTCACACCGCTTCGGGCCATGTAATCATCCGGATCGTCCCCAAGCATCAAAATAATTACAGCATCACGGCCTTCCCTGCATTTCCAATATGTCCCGTAAAACCCATCTGTTTCGGTACTGAAATGTATTTTTTCCATCACCAGTCCTCCCTTTTCATCTGCAGGATCCAGTCCATAAACGTATCAAAGGTCAGCTTCACATTTCCGCAGTTACAATGGTTGCAGGCATCCTCTTTATCCGTAAACAGTCGGAAGGTGAGGGAGCGCACATTTTTAAGGGCGTTGATTTCTTCCCCAACCATCGTATAAGGAATAAAATGATCTTTATTCGCCCCGACAATCAAAATATCCTGCGTAATCTTATCCGCAATATCCATCATCTGGAATTGATTCATCTTCCGGGCGTACCCGTAGGCGTCTTTTGCCTCATAGGCATACTTCCCATGCTCCAGTCCCCAGCGGATCATCTCGTCCTTCTTTGCCAGCTTGTTGAATACCATATTGATGATTCCCTTGCAATGATGATCCAGCAGCCATTTTGCCAGTCTCATGCGCCGCTCCTCATTCGGGCTGGAGGCAGAGAGAATCACGTCCCTGAAATTCGGGAAAACACTCCACGCAATCACCCGCCTGATACGCTTTTCAAACGCCGCCGCGCGTGGCGCCAGCATCCCGCCCAGAGATGCGCCGATGATCGTCACAGCATCCAGATGGAAGTAATCAAGGACTGCCTTTACCGGCCGTTCCCACTCATGGGTAAAATGCTTTCCCTGCACCCGCATCACGCCGCCCTGACCCGGCCCTTCAAACAGATAGGTGGTAAAACCGTTCTCTGCCAGATAGAGCATAGGGATAAAAAATTCCTCAAAATAGCTGTCATTCCCGCCGTGCAGCAAGATGACGTCCTTCTCCTCCCCTTTTGCCTTGGCTGCCATGACCGGCAGGACAACATCCTCATAAAGCACTTCATAGCGCACTACTTCCCCACTGTCGAAAACGGATTTGTAGTAATCATAGAACATCTCCGTTGCCTTTACATAATAGGCTTTCTTGTCCGGGTCGCCGTCATACATGAAAAACTCGCTCATCCGATAATAAGCGATAGCATTTTCCGTCCGCCCCTCTGACACTGCCTTATCTCCAAGAGCGATCAACTCCCGCTTCCAGTCCTCGCTGGTCTTGATCTTCGGTCCGATCTTTTTAATCTCCTCCAGATCGCCTCCGTCCCACATGACGACGCGGTTTAGCTGAAAATTAAAATTGCTCTGATCGTTAAGATGATACACTCCCTTTTTAAAAAGAAAATCCGTATGTCTCATTTTGCCTCGATTCTCCTTTTATCGGTTTCAATTACCTTCATATCCTTTTGACTCCTCCGCTTCGCTTTCTTTCATATGCCGTACCACCCATGCCAGCATCATCCCAAACCAGAGAATCATGCTCTCGCTCATCAGCCCGTTGGTAAAGCCAATCCGGAACGGCGTGTCGGGCATGACGGATTTCACAAGCAGTAAAGCTCCATAAATAATCAGCACATTCGTAAACGCCATTCTTTTCGGGAATATCGTTTTGCCGGAAATCTGCAGGTAAAACCAGTATAAAAAGGGCGGCAGCATGAACACCTCGCTTAATGCCACGACCCACGATAGCTGTGAAAAAAGAGCCTCTGCAGCAGGCAGGGCCGCCGCTTCATAGCCGTTGCCGTTAAGCCATGCAAATATAAACAGAATCATGACATAAAACAAATGGAGGCACAGCCAGGGAGTCAGCCCGAACGCTGTCAGATAATGATAGATTTTCTTATGCCGCTCCTGTTTTACAAATCCTGCAGCGGCAAACAGGGCAATCCCGTACAATATCACCGCAGGGAAAGCCACCAACATGGACAGTGCATTTCTCTCTGCCGGTATCTGTGCCACGCCCTCCGTAAGCCAGTAAAGATTCCCTTGATAAGCAGTATTGCCATACATCATCAGCCAGTCGCCGCTGCCCATAAAAACACAGCCCAGCATACCGCAGAGCAAAGCCAAAATCATCTTTCTTTTGTTTCTCATAATTTCTCCTTTTCTGCCGTCCGGCGCTCCTCTCCATCCGTTAGATCAATGCCACAATCTCCGCACAGATCAGCCCCACAAGAGAACATGTGTTCAAAGGCCACATAATGCAGTGTTCAGGCATTGCCAGCGTAAGCATCCGTTTTTTCAGATCATGACCGCAAGTTTTGCAATCAACGCCGCCACAGGAATATAAACAACCGTCATCACGATTCTTTCTGTTAAAACAAATTTCAGATTCTTTACATGGGACATATCTTCCATGCCCTTTATGACCCAGAACCTGTCAAACCGCACCCATATCTCATCCACCACGATGCCGTCATACCAGTTCATCGCCTCAAGAAAAATAACCGCACGGATAAATGCAGTCCTAAAATCAGAAACGCCGCTCCAGCATCCGATAAATACCACCGGCAGGAGTACAATCCCCAAAACAAGCGCGGTAAAGAATATCTTTTTACGCTTTTTTGCTTCTTCCTCCGTAGTCAGTCCCATTTCAAAAGCCCTCTGCCGTATCGGCTTCGGATAAAAGAAAATCCCCCGCACCGGATCATTCAGAACCAGCAGCTTTATGCAGGCTGTGAAACATACCAGATAAATGAATAACTGTAAAACAAAAACCATATCACCTCAACCCCTTTACCATATCCGCAAACAATTCCGGTTTCAGCAGAACCAGCCCCGCATGGCTCAGCTTCGGCAAAATTTTAAACTCTGTTCCGGGAAATTTCTTCATGTATTTAATATCCCATGCCCTTTCCTTTCCTTTCCTTTCCTTTCCTTTCCTTTCCTTTCCTTTCCTTTCCTTTCCTTTCCTTTCCTTTCCTTTCCTTTCCTTTCCTTTCCTTTTCTTCGCCGTCCGCATACCAGTAATGGATTTTTGTCGGCGCCTTCGGAACCGGATTCGGAACCTTATAGTTATTGCAGGAATCGAATGTCCGCCACAAAGTCCTTTTACTGCTCCGTTTCAGGACATCCGCCACATACTGCATATCTTCTTTTGAATAATCATCCGTTGAAAATACTTTCTCCAGGAGTTTCACGCCACCCCATTTTCCAAGCATCACCATGACAAAATCCCTGGCCGCTATCATCCTGGTAACAATCCACGGAAGCTGGTAGGGCGTGATGCCGCCGTCCATAATGCAATGCTCAATCCGAACTACGTTCCCAAGAAATTTTTGAGTTAGACCCCTATTTGGATTCTGGTTCTATAGCTTAACTAACTGGCATTACCTGTCAGCACTAACATTTATTAGTTTTTACTAACTCCTGGCCCAACAAATGCGGCCACTTGTGTTAGTGGCCGCTAACTTATTGTAAGTATACTCTTATTGCCTGTCTTTGTCAATAGTGCAAGTTTAACGCAGCAGCTTATTTCCCTTCTCACATATCTCATAGATTTCATCATACTTCGCTTCAATCAGGGGCGTCATCTTTTCTGTCCGCTTCTCCACGATCTTCTTATAAAGAAAATACGGAAGTATCCACCCCGAAAATCCCGGAACAGCGAGAATAATGCACAAAATATAATGCGGGGACTGTGCGGTCACTGCAAAAACAGATCCTGCCATGAATGCCGTCCCGATAACTCCCAAAATGAGTGCGTACATGGCTGCCGTGGAAGATTTGGCCCTTTCCAGCTTTTCAATTTCATCCACACAGGCTTCAAAGTTCCTCTCAAGCCTTGTAAGCTCCACTTTGTTGATGATTTTCCGATCCCGCTTCAGCCGAAGCACTGTTTTTTGCTGTAAAGCAGGACTCCTGCTTTCCCTGTTATCAGGCAGGCTCTCATCAAGCTCCCAACCGAAGTTCTCATATCCGTCCAGCAGAAAAGAAAATCTGCTGCCCTCCGTAAGCACTTCCTTATATTCATACCCCACAAAATTTTTCTGTTTTCTTTCTCCACTGTCCATGTTCACGCACCTCCTCTCAGGAACCGTTCCGTCCGGCTGTCAGCGTCTGCCACAGGCAGGGTGACTGTAAAAGCGCTGCCTTTCCCTTCCTCACTGGCAGCCCGGATATCACCATCCATAAGCTCCAGGACACGTTTGACAAGAGCCAGCCCAAGTCCGTTCCCCTCTGCCCCGTGGGAAGTATCTCCCTGATAAAATTTATCGAAGATATGGTTCATACTCTCCGCGCTCATGCCGCAGCCTGTGTCGGACACCGTTACCCGGATGCTGTCTTCATCCGACGTCTGCCTGATCGTAACCTTTCCTCCCTGTTCCGTAAACTTTACCGCATTGCTGAGCAGATTATTCCATACCAGCTCCATAAGGCTGGCATCCGCCTTTACCATTGCCGCATCCTCAATTTCCGTTTCCAGTTGGATTTCTTTCTCATCCCATGCCTCCTCAAACTGCAGGATACACTCACATAACTGTCTGCACACATCATAAGCCTCCATCTTCGGCGTTATCCTCTGGTGTTCCAGTCTGTTCAATTTCAGGATATTGGTAATCAGGGAAGAAAGCCTTGCCGCCGCATCCTCGATCCCCTTCACATACTCCTTTTCCTGCTCTCCCAGCGTCTTCGTCATCCGCAAAAGCTGGGCATAATTTTTTATGACGGCAATGGGCGTCTTCATCTCATGGGATACATTGGAGACAAAATCTGTTTTCAGCGTCTCTATGCTCCCCAGCTCCTCCACCATTTTATTAAAGTCAAGAATCATGACATCCAGATAATCCAGCTTATCCGCCGTATGGACTGTGGGGACATATACGGAAAAATCCCCTTCTGACACTTTCTTTGTGGCTTCCGCCATTTTATGCAGAGGGTCTTCGTAAGTATTTTTCATCTTCTGCCTTGTGAACAGAGTAAGCCCCACCGCCACCGTCCCCCAATAGGCGATAGGGATAAGCGTTTCCACCCACCCGGGCCAGCAGACGGTATCCATAAAGATAACCAGCCCTGTATGGATGCCGGACATGAGGAGCAGGACTCCTAAATAGATAGCAAAGAGGGATGGAGGGAAAAGACTTTTTTTAATTTTCATTGCAGCACCGCCTTATATCCAAGCCCTCTCACGGTCACAATACGGAAGCCGTCACAGGCCGATAATTTGTCCCTGAGCTTTGTCACATAGACGTCTACCGCCCGCAGGCCGGCATCACTGTCCACACCCCAGAACTCATCCATGAGCTGGGCCCTGGAAAAAGTCTTTTTAGGGTAGGACAGCAGCTTATATATGATGTTAAATTCCCTTGTGGTAAGGCTGATCTCCTCCCCGTCAATCTCCGCGCTCATGCCATCCGCATCCAGTACCAGGTTCCCTATGGTTATCTTCCTCTCCATCTCGATATTTGCCCTGCGCAGCAGCGCCCTGACTCGCAGCAGGAGTTCATCCAGTTCAATGGGCTTTACCATATAATCATCGATCCCGAGCTGAAAACCTTTCTGCTTGGAAGGCAGGTCATCCCTTGCCGACATGAACAGGATGGGAATTCTCCGGTTTACCTGCCTGACCGTCCGTGCAAATTCAAACCCGTCAATCTCCGGCATCATAATGTCGGAGATAATCAGTTCATACAGACTGTTATACAGCTCGTCATAGGCTTCCTTTGCGTTCAGACAGCCCTTCGCATGAAACCCGCTGTCATTTAAGTAAGTGCATACAATCTGATTCAGCTTTGTATCATCTTCCACCACAAGAATGTTTATCATACCGATTCCTTTCTGCTTCCGCTTTCTTTTCCCCGTTTTATCCGTTTCAGCTGCCTTGTGGAACGTACAATCATAAAGACTGCCATCCCAAGTACGAGCATGCTTATGCCCGCCCCGGTGCCTGCCGTCATGTCCTGCCGGAACTCCGCATCATCCCCGGCCCCGAACTGTGTCAGCATGGCAGTTTCCAGAGAAAACATGGACACCAGCGCCGCCGTCAGGCTGATCACCTTGCCCGCTGACAGAACCGGGCTGCCGTATCTTCGGAATTTTATCACATTCCGGACCGCCGTAATCGCCGCATAAAAGGCATACATCGCCATAATGTAGATCAGCACTCCCGGATATACAAACCCGCTGTTCTGACGCACTACAAGGACAATAATGCCTGTCAGCGCAGCATTCATAAACAGTAAAGTAATCCCGCACCGGCGGTATCTTCGCCATTCCAAGACCTTATTCCTTTCGGTTTTTCTCACATAACGGAGAAGCGATGCGCGCATAAAGGCAAGCAGGAAATAATAAACCGCCAGCGCTATAAACCACACGGACTTATAGAAAACTCCCGAAAACATCTTTACACCCGCATAGAAAAGACTGGTCGCAAGGCCCCGGTACAAAGCGGCCTCCGCCCGGAAGGTATCCTCCCGCAGATACCTGTCCACAAGAGGAATATCCCGCATTTTCCTTACAAGCGGATGCTGCCTTATGCCCTGCCGCACAAGGCGCACAATACCTGCAATTCCCGTAATTGTAATGATCAGTGCATAGGCAGATAAAAAGTAGGAAAGATATACGATCACCGGATTCACATTTTCTCCCGCAAGCGCATAAATTACAAGCGCATAGGATGGGACAGAGATCAGCAGGGTGGGAACCGGCTGCAGACAGAATATTTTTTTCATTATTTTTATGACCTTATCCATACCACATCTCCGCGCATTTCTATCTGTCCTGCTATTTTAATATAATTCTATTATATATTTTATTTTTGTTAAAGCTTTATTTGTGTTTTGTTACTTCAAGCCCTTGATAAAGGGAATCAGGCACAGGAGAACTACAATTCCCGCGATTCCGATTATAATACCGACAACCATATGATCCCATACCATCGTCAGGCACATGCCGACGCCCAGCAGCAATGCTCCGATAATGCCGATCAATGTTGCGCCGATGGTCTTGCCGGACAATTTGACCGGCGCCTTATTTTCCATCTTGCGCCATACCATTACCATGATAAGCAGCACCACTGCACCGACTGCTCCCATGACGACTCCCGGCCGGAACGCATTCCATTCCGGGATCAGCGCCATGCACATACCAAGCGCAAACAAAATGCCTCCGATGGTTCCTAAGATCATTGCCGTAAATGTACTCTTTTTCATGATTCAATACCTGCCTTTCCGCTTATTTGATTTTGTAGATACAGGATACCCGCTGATTGTTTTCGTAATATTGAAATTCTGTTTCTGTTTTATTAAAATCTGCTTAACAACCTGTGGTTATGGAATGTAAGCTTCCTGCGTTCCCTGAGACGGAGCATGTTTCAGGAATTGTGGGAAAAATACCAATGAGTAACCGATGCAAACTTGTTCATTTTGACCTTTGAATTTTATAGTTCCCTATGCTATCCTAAGACCTGTAAGTTAAATACAGCTATTCAACGACACATGTAGTGCATTGCACATAAATCTGATTACGGTACGGTAATGCTTTGTGTGTGTCGTTTCGTTGAAAAGGCACATGCGTCAGCATGTGCCTTTTTGGCTGTATGCATATGAATAAGGAGGTTATTTTTATGGAACAAAACAACTATCTTGGCAAAGAACGGGTGAGCAGGCTGCTGCTGAAATTTGCCATTCCCAGCACACTGGCTCTTATCATTTCCTGCCTCTACAACATCGTGGATCAGATCTTCGTCGGCAACGGCGTGGGCTATCTGGGAAATGCCGCTACCGGCATTGTATTCCCCATCACCGTCATCGGCTGGGGTGCTTCGGTACTCTTCGGTGACGGCATGGCTACCTACCTCAGCCTGTCTCAGGGCAAAGGGGAAACCTCTACTGTCGGGCGGTCAGTGGCCAACAGCATTTTGGGCTCCTTCCTGTCCGGCGTGATTATCATTGCGGTATGCTACGCCCTGGGCGACAACATATTCTACGCCCTGGGCGCCACCGACGCCACCATCGGACTGACCCGGGACTATGGCCACATCATCTTTGCCATGATGCCTCTGGCGTTGGTGCAGAATACGATGGCCTCTATCATCCGTGCCGACGGCAGCCCGAAATATTCCATGGCCGCCATGATGGCAGGCGCAGTGTTCAACATGATCGGCGACCCGGTAGCCATTTTCGTGCTGGACTGGGGTATCAAGGGTGCAGCCATCGCCACCATCATAGGCCAGTTCATCAGCTTTCTCATTTGCTTTGCCTACTTGTGGCGCAGCCGGGTATTCCGGGTGAAGCCGGCAGACTTTATCCCCCGCTGGGAATACCTGCGGCCTGTCCTGCCCCTGGGCGCCGGAAGCTTCCTGACCCAACTGTGCATTGTAGCCACTACGATTGCCAACAATATCCTGCTCAAATCTTACGGTGCGCGCAGCGAGTACGGTCCGGATATCCCCCTGTCGGCTTTCGTCGTCATCATCAAGCTGTTCCAGATTATCCTGAATATCGCCTGCGGCATTACGGCGGGCGCTCTGCCCATCATGGGTTACAATTACGGCGCACGCCTATACCGCCGGGTAAAGGAGTGCTTCAAGCTGGTGGTACTCTCCACCCTGACTGTGACAGTTATTGCCACGGTGCTGTTTGAGAGCATTCCGCTGGTCTTTGTGCGCATGTTCGGCAGCGGTAATGAGGAGATGTACACCACCTTCGCCGTAAGCTGCCTGCGCATTTACCTGTCTTTGGTTATTTTCACCTGCCTGCAAAAGGCATGCGCCATGTTTCTTCAGTCCATCGGCCATGCGAAAGCCGCCGTGCCTCTGTCCGTCCTGCGCGACATATTGCTCATCGTGCTGGCTATTGTCATGCCTATGGGAATGGGTATCATGGGCATCCTGTGGTCCGCACCGGTGGCTGACGTGATCGCTATGGTTATTACAGCCGCCGTAGTGGCCCGAGTCTGGAAAACCATGGGTGCAGAAAACCGCCCTGCCGACAATCAGCCCGCTGCGATACTACAACCCTCTCATCCCGGCGTCATTGTCACCATCGCCCGGGAACACGGCTCGGCGGGCAAACGCATTGGCCAGCTGGTGGCGGAGCATTTGGGAGTGCCCTGCTACTATAAAGAAATGACCGCCCTGGCCGCTCAGGAAAGCGGACTGACCCGCGATTTCATCTCGGGTATCAATTCCGATGAAAATGCTGTCATGCGCAACCTCTATCTGAGTACCAACGTAGTTCAGCAGGCTATCACCGCTCAGGACAAGGCTATCAATCTGATCGCCGACAAGGGCTCCTGCGTTATCGTGGGCCGTGCGGCGGACTATGTGCTGCGGAACCGAAAGAACGTGGTGCGGGTGTTCATCCATGCGCCAAAGGACTACCGGATAAAGAAGGTTATGGAAATGTACGGCGACACCGAAGCCGATGGAAAAAAGAGCATCGCCCGCTCCGACGCCGCCCGGGGCGCATACTACAAGAGCATTTCCGGTTATGACTGGGGCGATCCCCATCAATATGAGTTGAGCGTGGACAGTTCTATCGGTACGGAAAAAACCGCCGGACTGATCTGCGATTATATCGCTCGCATGTAATGTGCAGGTACACAGAAAGCAGGAAAAGGCGGCCCGTCCTCTCAGGACAGACCGCCTTTTCATAAAAGCAGATGATTGCAACTCGGGCTAATCAAATTGCCCCTTGCTGCCGCATCATGATCTCCTCGACCTTATCCCTGTTCATATACAGAGTACAGCCGCCGATATGGTCGTCTTTCAGCAGACCTTCGGTATTGACCGCATAGAACAGCGGCGGCAGCTCACCCGGTCAATAATTCCGCTGCAAGGCTCTTTCCGTCAACATCCCATCCTCCAGACATCACTCATTCATCTGCATCTCCGATTACCTTCATCGGATCTGCTTTGGCAATATTCATTTCCATGCTAATTTCATCGGCCGGATTCCTTCTTTTCCACAATCCCTTTTGCAAATGCCGCAGCATCTCCGCAGTCTTTTTCATCCGGTTTTCCCTTGTGCATAGGGCCAAAAGAGCCCTTGCAGTAAAATTCTTCTTCCGCCTGCGGAATCCCTTTTTCCTTCAGGAGCTTTCCCACCTGCTTATAAGTGGATTTTACCAGTGCGGCCGTACTGACATTGACGACTTTCCCGGCCTTCACATTGATGCCTGCTATAAATCTTTTGACATTTTCATCTACACCATAAGCATAAACAGAGCTGCACAGGAAAAGGATATCCACATCATCCTCAAGCGGCTTGTCCGTTGTCTCTGCCTTCACGCCCACGGCGTCTGCAACTGCCTCGGCAAGCTTTTTTGTGTTTCCCGATCTTGTGTAATACCTTACCGCAATATTCATAGACGTACCTCCTCTTTTCCAAATTGTTTTTACGAGTGCATGATAATTAGTCACGGCAATAAATTTTCTTATGCTCTTAAAAAACGCCTTACTCTTATTTCCGTACCATATATAATTATATTTGCATACCGATTAGGTGTCAATTACGAAGATATTTATAAGTAAGTAATTAAAAACTGAGTTGTTTGTTATCCATGGTATCTCCTTAAGTAAACAGCCTTACGATGCTGCAAAGCATCCATATCCGGATGTTCCTATTATCATAGTTAAAACCGGAGGCTTATTCCGATAGAACAGCCTCCGGCAAAGCACTTTGATACAAGCCTATACCGATGTATCCTTTTATTTACCTACCAATTCTTCTTTTCCTTGCTGCTGTCGTACTTTGTCTTTCTCTCCTCCACCATCTTCACGAACCACTCCACTATATGCGGCATACCCGCTCCATGTCAATCCCGCCACCTTTCGTCGGCAGGCGCATCAACCCAAACCCCAATCTTGGCATATTCTCCACATTGACCATATCCATATCCTCCTGATTTCCTACTTTTCCATCTCCCCGTTTTCCGGGACATCGTTTTCCAAAGCCCGCAGCACTCTGGCCGGCACACCGCCTACCACGCAGTTATCCGGCACATCCTTTGTCACCACCGCACCTGCAGCTACAATCACATTATTGCCTATGTTCACGCCCGGAAGGATCGTCACATTCCCGCCAATCCAGACATCATCCCCGATTGTGACAGGCTTGGCAATCCCAAGATGCTTTCGCCGCCCCATGGGGGTAAGCGGATGCCCTACTGTAGTGATCAGTGTATTCGGCCCGATCAAGACATAATCTCCAATCGTCACCTGCGCAATGTCCAGTATCGTTACATTATAATTCGTCAGGAAATTCTTTCCCACAGAAATATGCAGCCCATAATCACAGTTAAAATTCGTTCCGATGCTGACATTTTCCCCGGCAGAAGCAAACAATTCCCGGATGACCGGCTCCCTTGCCCTCTCATCATCCTGGGGCATCGCATTCAGCTTTTCGCACATATGGATTGCCCGCAGTTTCCTCCCGTTCACCTCATCGTCCCAGAAATCGTATTCCAGGCCCGCATCCAGCTTTTCCAATTCCGTCATGCTCATTCTTTCACAACTCCTTTTCTTATCATTTTTTCTATTTTGGCAGCTTCCTCTGCAGGATGACAGGGCCTATCGCAAAAATACACTGCATCATCGCCATGGAAAAACCGATGGACAGCATCTCTGTATAAGGGCCTTTTTCTACTGCAAAATACTCTTTTCCCGGCAGGTATTCCTTATAGTTCTTCCGGATATACAGGCCGCATAAAACCGTCGACAATGCCTGCGCGCGAACCGTTGCAAGGACCGCCCCCACAACCCCAAGCCGGAACACCACCACAAGAAGCACATCCGGATCTGCATTTGTTACCGATGAGATAATCAGGAAATATATAGCCACTGTTCAGCCCCATGCGAAATTCATGAGCAGCGAATAAATGGAGCTGGTTGCGCCGATTGCCGCAATTGCTGTATCTCCTAAATTATACCCGGCAATCATGGTATCCGCAAGACTGTATATCTGCTGAAATATGTTTCCGATAAACAACGGAACTGCAAAGCCCGGGATCAGGCGTAACGGGCTGCCTTGCGTCACTTTCCATTGTGAGAACTATAAGCTATCCTTGACACTTCTCGCAATACACGCTGCTTCTGCCGCCGATAACGGTACGGCTCAAGGTATTTCCGCAATTCGGACAAGGCGCGCCTGCATGACCGTACACCTGCAAAAACGGTGTGTTGCGGTAATCCTGCCCCTTGCTTTCCAGATATTCCTCCAATGTAATGGCATTCTTCTCAATAAAATATGCCAGTCGTTCAGGGATAGCGGCGGCAAGCCGTTCCCATTCCTCTGCGGTCAGACTGTTCGCAGGACGGGCGGGGTGGATTTTGGCGGCAAACAATATCTCATCGGAATAGATGTTACCGATTCCCGCAATTACACTTTGGTCGAGCAGACATTCCTTGACTGCCTTTTTCCGCTTTCCAAATTGGGCTTGCAGAGATGAACGGGTCAGACTGTCATCAAACGGCTCAATTCCTAACCTTTCAATGCCGCTGTATGTATCTGTTTCGCCCTTGCGGATCAGCCAAAAGCGACCGAATCGGCGTGTGTCGGAAAAGCGAAGCTCTTTGCCGTTATCCAAATGAAAAATCACATGGGTATGCTTTTCCTGCGGGTAATCAGCAGATGTTACAAGCAGGCAGCCTGTCATACGCAGGTGCAGAAGGATATAATCGCCGCTTTCCAATTCGATTCCGAGGAATTTTCCCCGGCGTGTCATAGCGGAAACTGTCTGCCCGACAAGCAGTTTGCAAAAATCATCCGCTGCCGGGTGAGCTATGACATCCGGGCGGTTGACTGCTACCGTTGTAACCGCAGAGCCTTTTATCTGAGGCTCCAATACTCGTCTGATTGTTTCAACTTCGGGCAATTCGGGCATAGATTTTATTCTCCTTTTTCGAGGGTTTCCGGGTTTTCTCTTGTGATGTTTTTCACCCAAATATATTTTTTGTATCTCGGA
>JAMPFR010000008.1 GCA_023664365.1 Acetatifactor muris
AAAGATATGAGGCATCCGGAGCAGGCCATAACAGAATTTTCCTTTCAAGGCTGCCAGCATATGTTCCGGCTTGACGCGGGTTCCCACTGTACTTCCGGGATTCGCCTGCCGGATGATCCTCTGCTCCACGGCCACCGTGGGAGACAATCCCGTGATCCCGTCAAAGCCCGGCGCGCTGTCAATCATAAACTGCGTCTCCGAAAACATGAGATAACGGCGCTTCCCCTCTTCATAAAGGGTATCAAAGGCAAGGCTGGATTTGCCGCTGCCCTGTCCTGCGCCGCTGCCCTGATGCACTATCTCCCGTCAGCCCCGTTATCCGTATACACCACCCTGCCGCCGCAGATTGTAGTCACTACCTTTCCCTTCAGAGTCCGACCCGTAAAAGGAGTGTTGGAAGCCCTGGAAGCATATTCCGTGGGAATCCAGTCCGCCGTGGTATCGATAAGAATCACATCCGCAGGACCGCCCTCCGCCAGGTAGCCTGCATTTAAATGATACAGGTTGGCCGGATTTGTGCTCATCAGCGTCAGAAGCTGCCTCATGGTAAGGTAACCCCCGTCCACCAGCTCCGTAATTCCCAGCGCTAAAGCCGTCTCCAGCCCGATAATGCCGCTGGGGGCCTCTGTGATGGACTTTGCTTTTTCCGCTGCCGTGTGGGGTGCATGGTCTGTGGCAATCAGATCAATGGTGCCGTCCACAAGCCCTCTGATAATCTCCTGTCTGTCCGCCTCCTCCCGCAGGGGCGGATTCATCTTGGCGAGAGTGCCGTATTTCACAGCCGCCTCCTCTGTCAGAGTAAAGTGGTGGGGCGTTGCCTCGGCGTGAATGTTTCTGCCCTTTTCCTTCGCCCTGCGTATCAGTTCCACGGTTTCTCCGGCGCTGACATGCTGAATGTCGACGCTGGCCCCGGTCTCCAGGGCAATCTGCAGATCCCGCTCCACCATGGTATATTCAGCCTCCCTGGGAGAGCCTCCGACGCCGAAATATTCGCTTGCTCTGCCCCGGTTAATGCCGTTGTTTTCTATCAGCGCCGGATCCTCCTCATGAAAGCTTATGGGCATGTCCAATGCCGCTGCATTCTTCATGGCGCTGCGCACGATTTCTTCGTCCGTTATGGGAATGCCGTCGTCGGTAAAGCCCACCGCTCCCGCTTCCGCCAGTTCCCGCATGGGCGTCAGTTCTTTCCCCTGCATACCCATGGTTACATTGGCGCAGGTATATACATGAATACCGGTCTCCGCACCCCGCCTTATCACATATTCCAGTGTCTCCCTGTTATCTGCAGGCGGCTTTGTGTTAGCCATAAGAACCACGCTGGTAAAGCCGCCTCTGGCTGCAGCGGCGGCGCCGGTGGTAATGTCCTCTTTCTCCGTAAAACCCGGCTCCCGGAAATGCACATGCACATCCACCAGCCCCGGGGCGGCCAGAAGCCCCTCCGCATTTATCACAGGGCATTTCCTCCCGGGAGCCTCCAGTCCTTTTCCGATTTTAACAATGGTGTCCTTCTCTATCAGAATGTCGTAATTTCCATCCCAGCCCGATTTGGGATCCAGGATATATCCGTTTTTGATTAACAGCATGGGCGCACCTCCGGGGAATCCGATTGTTTCTATAATTCTGCATCAGCAGAATCATTATACCACACTTCAAATCCACCACACAAGGTTTAGGAGGCTTTCCATAAGTTATTCGTAACAGTTCAGCCCCTCCCATTCATAAAAGCGTCTGCTTCGCATCCGTCGCCGCTTCCGCGGCTGAACTGTTACAGTTATTCGAATATTACCGTCTGCTCCAGGAACTCCGTCTTCAGCACAATATAGGGATAGGACGGCGTCCTGCTGCTCTTATCCGCCGCATCCGGCCCCAAAAGTCCGGTATTTACATAAATGTTGTCGTCCGTCAGATACAGCTCCTCCACTGTAATACTGTAACCGCCGGTTTTCTGCTCCCCGTAGCCGATGCATATGTACAGATTTACGTTATCCGTGTAGGTAATCTGGAAGGGAGCGCTTTTTCTCTCCTCGATAATCTCCTTCAGCTCCTTCGGAATTTTTTCCTCGCTCAGAACCGTAAAATCCAGATCCCGCAGTTTGATTTTCTCATCGCTTAAGTAGGTACAGCCGGACAACAGCACAGCTGCCGCTGCCAGCAGGCACAGTAAACGTCTCGCTGCAATCTGTCCTTTTTTCAATATGGCCTCCCATAAACCTTTTACTTTTGCTTATATTTATGCTAAACTGTATATAATTATTACATGGCTGCTTAAGGGTGAGGTTATCCTATGATTCGCTTTATTGTGATTGTCCTGTATCTGGTTCTCTATTTGATTCTTTCCCTGCCGGTGCTCTTTGTGGAATGGATCATCGGAAAATTTAATCCGCGGTTGAAGGCAGAAAGCTCCATGGCGCTGGTATCCTGGGGATTCCGCTGCATTACCGCCCTGGCCGGTACAAAGGTCATTGTCAGAGGCCGGGAAAATATTCCCACGGATACCGCCGTCCTGTATGCAGGCAACCATCGCAGCTTTTTTGACATTGTGCTGACCTGCACGCTTTTTCCCCGGGTTACGGGCTATGTGGCAAAGCTGGAAATGAAAAAGGCTCCCATCCTGTCCCTCTGGATGAAAAATATACACTGCCTGTTTCTGGATCGGAAAAATATCCGGGAAGGGTTAAAGACTATCCTGGCCGGTGTGGAGGAAGTCAAAAACGGGTACTCCCTGTGTATTTTTCCCGAGGGCACCCGCAATAAGGTAAACGACACTTTTCTGCCCTTTAAGGAGGGCAGCTTCAAGATTGCCGAAAAAGGCGGCGTTCCCATTGTGCCGCTGACTCTGGTGAATACAGCCCAGGTTTTTGAGGAACATCTGCCCAAGGTCAAAAAGGCTGCCGTCGTCATTGACTTCGGCGAGGCTGTCTATCCCGAACAGCTGGAAAAAGACGTCAGAAAAAATCTGGGAAATCATGTGCTCAGCCTTATCAGGGAACGATATTTCGAAATCAAAAAGGAATATAATCTCTGATTATACTCCCGTTCAAAGCTATTTTCTCCGCTTGTTACAGGCGGCGGCTGACAGCCTTCCTATGCAGACTGTGCAAGACGTCGGTACTTGGCAGGCGTATTATGCCTGCCTATGTACCGCTACGTCGCGCCTTCAAGCGAAAGCGGGTCTGCATGGGAAGGCTGTCAGCTGCCGCCGTCGTTTCGCCTAAGGGTAAAATGTCACGCTCCTCTCTCCTGCAGAAACTTCAACACCTCCGCAAACTCCATGCCATGGGATGCCTTAATTAGCACCGTACTGCCTTCCGGAATATATTCCTCCCGCCTCTCTTCCAATGCCTTTAACAACTCTTCCCTGTGGGGAAAATAAGTCAGCCGGGCTGCCTGTCGGCTGCGCTCCGCCGCCTGAAAGATATACCGGGCATTTTCACCCACACAGATTATCCTGTCAATGCCTGCTGCCGCTGCATACTCGCCTACCCCTGCATGCAGTGCGTCGGAATCCTCCCCCAGCTCAAACATATCGCCCAATATAGCAACCTTCTCCGTATCGGCCATAGCCAGCAAATCAATGGCGGCCCGCATGGATGCAGGATTAGCGTTATAACAGTCGTCAATCAGGGTATATCCGGGCAGGCGGATCAGGTGATTCCGCCCGCTGACAGGCTCTATTCCTCCAATGCCCCGTGCAATCTCCTCCGGCCCAAGCCCGAACAGCCCTGCCACACAGGCTGCCGCTGCCGCATTCAGTACCATGTGATTTCCCGGAAGCGGAACGTGTATCGGCAGCTCCACTGTTTCCCCGGCCGCACCCCGGGCTGCCGTCTCCCGGCCTACTGTCTCCCGGACTGCGGCATCCCGGTCTGCGGCATCCCGGTCTGCGGCATCCCGGTCTGTCGTCTCTTTCCGAACCACTCCGTTCTCATCAAGCCCGCAGCTTCCTGTCCCGTGAAGCTGCAGCACCGCATCGCTTCCCCACAGCCCATGGCTCTCAATATTTCCCGCCGCGACCTCCTCCAAGGGATTCCCCCCAAGTCCGAAAAAGTGAGGTTTACGGCCCTTTACTTCCCGCAGCGCACTTAATTTGTCGTCCTCCCCGTTCAGGCAGATCTCCCCGTCCTCCGCCATAAAATCAAATATCTCCGACTTTGCCTTCAAAATGCCATCCCTTGTTTTTAAATTTTCCAGGTGGCACTGTCCTATATTTGTTATGACACAAATGTCAGGTCTGACCATTTTACTGAGCCTGTGCATCTCCCCGAAATCACTGATGCCCATCTCTACCACAGCGGCCTCGTGCTCCTCCCGGATACGCAGCAGCGTCAGGGGCACTCCGATTTCATTGTTGAAATTCCCCTCCGTCTTTAACACCTTCAGCTTTACCGCCAGCACCCCGGCGATGAATTCCTTTGTGCTGGTCTTTCCCACACTGCCGGTAATTCCCACAATGCGGATATTCAGCTTTCTCCGATAATACTCCGCTATATCCTTCAGTGCCTGCAGGGATTCCTCCACCAGCACATAACTGCCCCACCGGGAACAGTCCGTGCCTGTCTCCTCCTGCACCTGCTCCGGCGTCTTCTCCACCACGGCAAGACAGGCCCCGGCCTCAAATACACTGCTGACAAATCTGTGCCCGTCCACTCGTTCTCCCGGCACAGCGATAAATACTCCTCCGGCCTCCACCCTGCGGGAATCAATCACCACGGAACTGACACATATGTCGCAATTCATTTCCCCCTGTACCAGTTTCCCGCCGCAGGCTTCGGCAATTTCCCTGACCGATAAATTCATTTTCCTTCCACGCCTTTCTGCAAAATCCTTTCACACAGCGCAGGAAAATCTATTCCCACTGCGGCAGCCTCCTGAGGGAGCAGGGATGTGGCAGTCATGCCCGGCAGCGTATTTGCCTCCAGGCAGAATATTTCTCCCTCCCGACTCATTCTGAAATCCATTCGGGCATAGCTTTTCAGCCGCAGTGCCTGAAACACCCGCTCCGCAAGCCTCTGAAGCTCTGCCGTCTTTTCCTCCGGCAGCTCTGCGGGGCAGGTCTCCACCGTACTCCCCGCCTGATATTTATTTTTATAATCATAAAATCCCACCTTGGGCGCTATCTCAATCACGGGAAGGGCCTTCCCGTCCATCACGCCCACCGAAAATTCCCGGCCCTCTATGTACTGCTCTATAATCACCTCATCATCATACCGGAAAGCCTCTTTTTTTGCGGCATCGTATTCCTCCTCATTCCGGGCAATACAGACTCCCACGCTGGAGCCGCCGCAGCATGCCTTGACAATACAGGGGAACGGCACCCGCACCTTCTCCTTCTCCCCCTTTTTCAGACGGGTGCCCTCAGGGGCAGGAATATTCCAGGCTCTGAAAATGTCCTTGGTAATCCCCTTATCCATTGCCATGGCCGAACTGACAAAGTCCGTTCCCGTATAAGGAATCCCCAGCAGTTCAAAGCAGGCCTGGATTTTGCCGTCCTCGCCGTTTGCCCCGTGCAGAGCCAGAAACACGCAGTCCGCCTCGCCGCAGATCTTCAGCACATTGGGGCCAAAGAAGCTCTTTCCCCCATCCCTGCGCAGGGCTTTGATTTCCTCCAAATCCGGATTCTTCTCACTGATGCCGCCTGTTTCAGCCGCCCAGTCTATATCCTGCCGGAAGATGCCCTCCGGGTCACCATCGTATCCCAGATAAACATCCAGCAGAACCGCCTGATGCCCGTTTTCCTTCATTGCTTTGTAAATCATGCTTCCGGAGCTTAAGGACACATCCCGCTCCGTGCTGGTTCCTCCAGCCAAAACCACAACCTTCATATTCCCGTAATCCTTTCTCAGTCTGATTTTCCATGTCTCCTGATACGAGTTCCCTGCCCTGCAGTTTATCAGCGCCGTTCCATACTGCGCTGCGCCATGCACATTCAGTCCGCCGCTTCGTGGAGGGCTGCCATCTGTGCAAAAAGCAGCAGATAACTGCCCCTGTCTTCCCCGTTCTCATAATAGCAGACGGATTCCCGGTTCCTGCCCATGAGATAATGCAGGAAATCTTCCATAACCTCCGTATATTGATAATTATTCATAATATAGTTTGCACATGACAATTCTACCACGCCTTTCAGCAAATCTGCGGAGCCGTTGTTCCTTGCCGCAACGGGATGGGTCATATCCCCGCAATGCTTGGAAGTCTCCTCCGCCCTGTCTCTCAGGTTTCCCATGAAATTCCTGCACAGCTCCACATCCACCCGCTGCCTGGTGTCCATGTAGGTCATGGCGGCATAAAGATAGGAACGTTCCTCCAGATAGCTGCTGTTGTCCTCAAAAAAACTCTTGTAATCTGCAATCTGCCGACGGTATGTATATCGCCCTGTGGCACGGTACAGCTCGGTCAATGCAAAAAAGGTATCTGCATCCCTGCCGATGACAGCCTTGGCCTGGCCGAACACCGTAGAGGCCCGTTTCAAACAATCCGTGGCATATCTGCGGTCAAACCTCTGATAGAGGTAGCTGAACTTTGCCAGGAAGGCCGCATACAGCGCCTCGTCCTCCTCATCCACGCCGTTTCCTTCCATATAGGAAACCCAGCCCTGCAGCTCCTTCAGCACATCCGGAATAGAATCTTCGTCCTCATCCGGAAAAATATCCTCATACCACTCATATGCTTCCAACAAAGCAACAGCTTCCGGCAAAGCAAGCTCCCTCTCACGGATGCTGTCCGTCATTACCCCATAGACTTCCGCAAACAAATCGGTATACCGTTTCTCCTGTATTTCAAAAGAAGCGGAACAGCCGATAATGTCACATTCCAGATAATAAGTCCCGTTCTGCCGGAAATCGCTGAAATCCAGGCAGCCGGAATAAAGGCCCAGTTCATCATGGTAGACAACCTCCTCTACCGCCCCCCTGTAAACCTCTTCTCCCGTCAGCGCATCCACCAGCCCAAACTCCCCGGGCAGCTTCCTGCCCTTCACCGCCGCCACCTTGCCGTCGCCTGCGGAATAGCCTCTTGTATCCACCAGTATGTTCGGCAGCAGCCGGGGAAGCGTATAATCTATCACCGGAGTAGTCTCCATGCTGACAACGCCCGCATATGGATTTTTTACAATTGTATCATCCTCAGCCTCTTCCGGTCCCTGGGTTTTCCCGCAGCCGGATAAAAATCCCGCTGTCAGGCAGCAGAGCAGAAGCAGTCTGAGCCTTCCTCTGTTTTTCACGCCGGCCTCCCTTTATCATGCGCATTGCTTTCGTGGACATTATACCAGTAAAACACGGGAAACACAATCCGTAAAATACCTCTCCCGCTCACAGTCCGTTGCAAAATCACGCTTTGTTTTCTCTCTCATACACAATTCTGCCGTCTATGATGGTGTACAGCGTTTCCGTGAAAATCTCCATAGGGTTGCCGGTAAAAATGGCAATGTCCGCATCTTTTCCCACTTCCAGGCTGCCCACCCGATCCGCCACACCGCATATCTTCGCGGCATAGATGGTTATAGCCCGGTAGCCCTCCTCCAGAGGCAGCCCCGACTTCACCGCCAGCCCCGCGCACAGAGGCAGGGAAGCAATCAGAGACACGGGATGATCCGTGGTTATCGCCGTCATAACCCCTGCCCTGTTTAAGATTCCCACCGTCTTAAACGCCATATTCTGTACTTCGATTTTGCTTCGGCTTGCCAAATCAGGCCCTACGATGGCGGGAAACCCTTCCGCCGCCAGTTCTTCCGCAATCAGATGCCCTTCGGAACAGTGATCCAGGGTCATGCGCAGATTGAACTCCTTTGCGATACGGATTGCCGTAAAAATATCGTCCGCCCGATGCACATGAGCCTTGATGGGAATTTCCCGGTTCAGCACCGGCAGCCAGCACTCCAGTTGAAAATCCTGCTCAAAATACCCTCCCTTTTTTTCGGTTTCCCTTTTACTCCGGGCATATGCCGCCGCCCGGGTCAGTTCTTCCCGCAGCATGCCGGCGATTGCCATTCTGGTGGCCGGACTTTTGCCCTGTCCGGAATAATTCACCTTGGGATTTTCCCCAAAAGCCACTTTCATTGCAGCGGGCGCTTTCACAATCAAATCGTCAATTCTGCGTCCCTTTGTTTTTAAAAAGGCAAACTGCCCTCCTGCCACATTGGAACTGCCGGGGCCTATCATGGCTGAAGTAATCCCCGCCCGCACCGCGTCGTCAAAAGCGGCGTCCATGGTATTGATGGCGTCAATTGCCCTGAGCCATGGCGTGACGGGATTAACAGTCTCATTACAGTCGTCTCCCTCCATGCCCTTTTTTTCCTCCGTAATACCCATATGGCAGTGAGCTTCTATGATACCGGGCATAATCAGGCCGTTTTCAACCTCCAATACCCGTTCATAAGCGGCGGGATGAACCGCTATTTCATCCCGCCTTCCGATTTCCGTAATCTTTCCGCCCGCAATATGAATGCATCCTTCCGGAATATCCTCTCCCGCCATGGTCTTAACCGTTCCGCCGACTATATACATAGGCTGCCTTATCCTCCTTATCGGAACAGGAGCTCCGGATCAACAGGTTCCCCGTTCAGAGTCAGCTTCAGGTAAAGATTTGCTCCCTCAACACAATAATATTTGGTAGGAGCCGCAACCGAAGCTATCATGTCACCGGCGCCGATATAACTGTTCAGGGCAACATTAAGCCCTTTAAGCTGTCCGTAGGTAAGCCGGTAGCCGTCTCCCAAATCTACGGTGACTGCCTGGCCGATCTCCGAATCCTGAAAAATATCAATGACTTTGCCCGCCGCACAGGCAGTCACAGAGGTTCCTTCCCGGGCCGCTATAACCAGCGCCGGATTGTATTTGTATGCCTCCAGCGTTGAAAAATATTCGCTGCCGCTCATATTAAACGGGATCAGCACTTCACCCTCCAAGGGACGAAGCAGTCCGTCACCGGCTGCAAAATGCAGCTCCGGGCCGCTGATTTCCGCCGGTTCCACATTCGTCTGTTCCGGAATCACAGGCGCCGTATTTGCCTGCTCTGCACCCGGCTGTTCCTCACTTATCTTCTCTGCCGCAGGCTCCTCTGCCGGTTCTTCCGTCTCCGAATCTCCCGTATCCTTCACGGACTTTTCCTGTATTGCAGACTCTTCGCCCAGCACGGTAGTCACACCGGGAATTTCTATATTGCCTGAGCCTGCTTCCAACGGCATATAATCCAGGTCGTCCTCCGGGCTGAATCCCTGGTCGGCTATCTTGTCAAAGCTTTTTTCCGAATCTTCAATGGCGGGAGTATTCTGCGCTATCTCCTTACTTTTGCTCTCCACATTATCTTCAATGGCCGTAAAGTCCAGGGTATATCCGTTATCCTGGGCCTTTTCATCTCCCGCCTGCATGTAAATGCCTGTCATGGTCAGTGCCGTAAGCACAAAGGCTGATGAGGCAAGCATAATAATTCTTTCCTTCTTTGCATTGTCTTTTCTATTTCTCTTCATGGCTGCTTTCCTTCCTTTTCCGCTGAAAATACATTGTAAGAACTGCTTCTTCACAATCATTTTTCCCGAATCAAAAGGAAATATGCAGACTGCATGACATATTTATATGCCTGCACAAACAAAAAGCCTGCCTTTATCACTCAGCCGATAAAGGCAGGCTTTTTTACCACATCTTTATGGTTTTCAGGCCTGTTTTTCATATTTTGCAACATCCACATGCTGCACGGTTCCTACATTCCCGTTTTCATACAGGAATACTCCCGTATTGCGGACAGCGCCCAGTGTCTGCCCGCCGGCGCCCTTCTGGGTGAAATCCGTGGACACATTCTGCAGGCAGATGGCTCCCACTCCTTTGTCTGCAAGGGTGTACAGCACATCTTTTCCGTTCTCGTCCTTTGTCCAGATCTTCAGCTTATCCCAGACGGCGTCATTCTCGTCAATCCAGCCGTTGCCGTCCTGGTCGTACTTTGCCAGATCCGCAAAGCCGTTGCCGCTTTCCGTGCCGAACAATTCCTTGCCGTCATTAATGACGCCATCGTCATTTTTGTCCAATGCCAGATACCCGCTTCCGGCTCCCAGCTGCGATACTTCATCCTCCTCTCCGTCGCCGTCAATGTCAAAATAGAATGTCTGATCCTCCAGCTGTGCCACATCCGTGTCCAGATTGATGACAAGCGGATCGCAGAAGGTAAAGGACGCAAGCTCCAGGTCTTCACGGTAATATTCCTGAAATTCCCGGCTCATACCCACATTCACATTAAAGCTGATCTCTCGCCCGTCTGCGGTTTTCACCGTGCCCGTGGTGGAGAAGGAAGCGCTTTCCGATTCCTCAAAATAGGTCTCCTGTCCCAGGCTTAACACCTTCATGTTTGTTACCAGCGTTCCGGGCTGCATCATCAAAAGACCGTTTTCGTTTCCGGACGCAGCGTTTACATTCGTCCCGCTTGTCCCTCCGTACTGAGATCCTCCGGTTTCAATGCCGTTTTCCTGCATCCACCGGTTAAGACGGTTCCTCCTTGCGGAAAACAGCAAATCAAATATGTAGCGTATGGTCTGCTGCTTAATGTCCGCATAAGTCTGGCTTACCGAGCTGCGTATGGATACGCTGGAGACTGTGGTCTGGAATCTGGTCTGCCAGTCCTGAAGTGTAGCGGCATTTGCTTCCTTCCCCTCCTCCGTGGTATTTTCCTCCGCATTTCCGGCATTTCCCGTGTTACCGCCAATGGCGGTGTTCAGGGCATTATTGCCCTGTGTCAGGCCCTGTTGATAATCCGTTATCATAAATCTCCTGACTGTTGTGTTGGAAGCTTTGTAGCTTCCGGCGGATTCCATTCCTACTGTACTGGAATCAATTCTCAATATACATCCTTTCATTTCCACCGCTCCGGCGCTCGTCAGCTTACCGGAACTAAAAAGATGGCATCTGATGAGAATATCCGTTCCCAGTCAAACACCATCCGTGGTCTTTCTATACTCGGCGACAGTTGGCCAACTGCTTCCTGCATATAGTATATCGACACTTTTTTAATTAACTTTAGCCGCAATCTATTCCGGCTGCTCCGGCGTCTCCCCCGCCGACGCCCTTTGTATCGGCATGGGCATTCCCTGTTTCTTTGCCGCCATTTGACGGGCCTGGGCCACCCGCGCCGCTATCATTCCGGCTACCATCTCCTTGGGTACAATCACATTCGCTCCCATGGGATTGATGACAAACCCGTAAGCCGGACTCTGGTTTCCCTGGGGGTCACGGCGCAGCAGCATATTTGCATAATCCTCAAACTTCAGGGCAAAGGTAGGCAGCTCTTTATTTCTCTCCACCCACTTTCTGTACTCTACAGCGTCGGTAAAGCCCATAAAAAATTTTTTCCCGTCCGGCGTCGCAAGCATGGGAAACTGTACCCTGCCTCCGGGCGCTATGGTCAGATTACCCTCCGCGTCCGCCACGGGCTCGGGAACGATGACAGCGGGAGCCTGTAAGGATGCTTTTGCCAGCTCGGCGGCAAACATATTACGGTGCTCCGGCGTATCCTCCGCCTTCATCAGCTCGATACAGCCCACCAGCATGGGATTGGAAACAGCTTTATTGAATTCCATATATTATTCCTTTCACACCCTATTGTAGTTAATCAGACAGCCCTTTAAGATAATCTGTCTCTCCTGGTCCGTCAGTTCGCCCAGGGTCAGTTCAAATTCCTTCAAAGCGCCATTCTTCACCACATATGCGGTAATCACGTCAGCCTTTTCTTCCACAGCCTTTTGAATGTCCGGAATGAAAAGGTAATCCAGATTCTTGAAGGGCAGCTCTTCCTCTTTGATGACAAAGGGCAGCATCCCCCAGTTAATCAGGTTGGAGCGATACCGTTTTGTGGCGTATTCGTTTGCAATATTGGCCCAGCCTCCCAGCACCTTCTGGCAGGAAGCCGCCTGTTCCCTGGCGGAGCCGTCACCGGGCTTCACCGCAAAAATCGTGGAGCCGAAGCCTGTATTCACATGGCTCACCTCCGGGAAGCTGCTCTTAATGGCCCCCATGATTTCCTTGATTTCCGGCATTACATGGCAGGGATGTCCTCCCCTTCTGCGTTCTTCCTCCAGTCCCCGCATTACCTTTGCCCGCTCCACATATTCCGGATCCTTCCGGCTCAAAGTAAACTCCGCCAGTCCCAGAGGATTGGAACGGTAGGAAGAGGTCTCGCCGGAGGGAATCAACTCGTCCGTGGTGGTCACGGGATCATGTATCTCGCTGACTACCCGCAGCACCAGATTTTCAGGAAGGGCCCCCATCTCAGGCCAGTCCTTGATATTCGGCCCGAACTGAATCTCCGTATCAGGGTCTGCCACGCCGTGGGAATCAAACACACGATTCTCATAAATCCTGCTGTCAAAATGATACTTATATTTTCCAATCTCACCGTCAAATTCCGTAGCGGGCGTCAATACACCTTTATTTGCCGCCGTTGCAGCAATGGATCTGGCGTCCATCAGAGCCACGGAGGATATCTGACCGTTCTGCAGCTTACTTCCCTCACGGTTGGGGAAGTTTCTGGTGGAATGGCGGATACTGAAGGCATTGTTTGCAGGCGTATCTCCTGCCCCAAAGCAGGGGCCGCAGAAGGCGGTCTTCATCACAGCGCCCGTCTCCAGAATGGATGCCGCGCATCCGTTCCGAATCAGTTCCATATATACCGGCATGGAAGCAGGGTAAACGCTTAAGGTAAAGCCGTCGGATCCTATACTGCTTCCCTTTAAAATATCCGCCGCAGCGCAGATGTTTTCAAAGCCGCCGCCTGCGCAGCCTGCAATAATGCCCTGGTCTACCATGAACTTACCGTTCCTTACCTTGTCCTTCAGTTTAAAGTCCACGACGCCGTCCAGACTTACCTTTGCACGCTTCTCCGTCTCCTCCAGGATGTCCATAAGGTTTGCGTTCAGCTCTTCGATGGTGTAGGTGTTGCTGGGATGAAAAGGCATTGCAATCATGGGACGCACCTTGGAGAGGTCTACCTTAATCAGGCCGTCATAGTAAGCAATCCTTCCGGGATTCAGTTCTCTGTAATCCTCCCCCCGGCCATGGATCTCATAGAAATCCGCAATCTCCTGATCCGTCTTCCAGATGGAGGACAGACAGGTGGTCTCCGTTGTCATCACGTCAATGCCGATACGGAAGTCTGCGCTTAAATTTGCCACACCCGGGCCTACAAACTCCAGCACCTTGTTTTTCACATAGCCGTTCTTAAACACGGCTCCGATAATGGCCAGTGCAACATCCTGCGGGCCCACGCCCTTCACTGGGGCGCCGGTCAGGTACACGGCCACTACCTCCGGCATATTGATATCATAGGTCTGCCGCAGCAGCTGTTTCACCAGTTCAGGCCCGCCCTCGCCCACGGCCATGGTGCCAAGGGCGCCGTAACGGGTGTGGGAGTCGGAGCCTAAGATCATGGCGCCGCCTTTGGTAAGCATCTCTCTGGCATACTGATGAATCACCGCCTGATGAGGGGGCACATAGACGCCGCCGTACCTTTTGGCGCAGGTCAGGCCGAACATGTGGTCATCCTCATTGATGGTGCCGCCTACGGCGCAAAGGGAGTTATGACAGTTTGTGAGCACATAGGGCACGGGAAATTTTTCCAGCCCCGAAGCCCTGGCCGTCTGAATGATGCCCACAAAGGTAATATCATGGCTTGTCAGCTTGTCAAAGCGGATATTCAGCTTTTCCATATTGCCGGAGATGTTGTGGCTCTCCAGAATGCCGTAGGTTATGGTCTTTCTTGCCGCGTTCTCCTTTGTAACTCCCCAGCCGCCCTTTTTCATAATCTCCGCAGCCGCGTCGGGCCCGTCGGGGATAATATCCTCACCGTTAATCAGAAAGGCTCCGCCCTGCAATAGCTCTATCATATGCTTCCTCCTCTTTATCGATCCTGTCGCGATCTTCCATCACAATGTGGCCTCCGGTTACATTGCAGCCTTCGGTTACATCGTAATCCTTCAATTACATTGTCACCTTGTCCAGGTGCCAGATTTCATCCACATACTGCTGAATGGTTCTGTCTGAGGTAAACTTGCCGGAGCATGCCACATTCAGGATGGCGCT
The DNA here is from genome assembly GCA_023664365.1 of Acetatifactor muris. Lineage (GTDB taxonomy): Bacteria > Bacillota > Clostridia > Lachnospirales > Lachnospiraceae > Acetatifactor > Acetatifactor muris_B. The sequence continues at coordinate 14,052 of JAMPFR010000008.1, forward strand.
CTTCGCCCACCCTTCTGTATTGCGGTAAGCCGCCTCCACCTTTTTCTGTGCTTCCGCATAGGCTTTGAAATCCTTCAGAATAAAGTAGGTATCCGCCTTTGAGGTGCTTAAGGTGTTCAGCAGGGAATTATACAGCGGGCGGAACAGCTCCCTGTCAGAGGAATAGGTTCCGTCAAGCAGCTGCTCCAGTACCCGGTGAATGTCGCTGTCGCTGTTGTATATGTCCATGGGGTTATAGCCGCCCTGATTCTCATAACGGATAACCTCATCGGAGGAAAGACCGAAGATAAATGCGTTCTCCTGCCCCACCTCTTCCACAATTTCAACGTTTGCGCCGTCCATGGTTCCTAAAGTCAGCGCGCCGTTCAGCATGAATTTCATGTTGCCGGTGCCGGAGGCCTCCTTGCTGGCAGTGGAAATCTGCTCCGACACGTCTGCTGCCGCAAAGATAATCTCCGCGTTGGACACATTGTAATTCTCAATAAAGACTACTTTGATTTTGCCGCCGATGGAAGCGTCATTGTTTACCACGTCAGCCACGGAATTAATCAGCTTAATGGTCAGCTTTGCGTTGCGGTAGCCTGCCGCCGCCTTTGCACCGAAAATAAAGGTTCTGGGATAGAACTCCATATCCGGGGCTGCCTTCAGCTGGTTATACAGGTACATCACATGCAGAATATTCAGCAGCTGTCTTTTGTACTCGTGAAGACGCTTCACCTGCACGTCGAAAATGGAATCGGGATTCACATCCACGCCGTTGTGCTCTTTAATATACTTTGCCAGACGGAGCTTGTTCTGATATTTAATATCCATGAACTCCTTCTGTGCCTTTTTATCCTCCGCCAGTCCCTTTAACTTCTCAATCTGGGGCAGATCCCGGATCCAGCCGTCCCCCACCTTGGAGGTCACCCAGTCAGCCAGCAGAGGGTTGCCGTGGAGCAGGAACCTTCTCTGGGTAATGCCGTTAGTCTTATTGTTAAAGCGCTCCGGATACAGCTCGTAAAAATCCTTCAGCTCCTGGTGCTTTAAGATCTCCGTGTGCAGCCTTGCCACGCCGTTTACGGAATAGCCCGCAATGATTGCCATATGGGCCATGCGCACCTGCCCGTTGTAAAGAATCGCCATTTTGGAAATCTTATCCTGTACCTCGCCGTAATATTTCTCCTCCAACTGCAGGATAAAGCGGCGGTTGATTTCCTCCACAATCTGATAAATCCTGGGAAGCAGCCTCTGGAACAGGTCAATGGGCCACTTTTCCAGCGCCTCAGACATAATGGTGTGGTTAGTGTAGGCGCAGGTATGGGTGGTAATATCCCATGCCTCGTCCCAGCTGAGGTTGTAATCATCCAGCAGAATACGCATCAGCTCAGGCACCGCCACGGTAGGGTGGGTATCGTTGAGCTGGAAGGTTACCTTCTCCGGGAATCTGTGAATATCGTCATGCCTGCGCATAAACTTCTCCACCGCCTCCTGTACCGACGCGGAGATAAAGAAATACTGCTGCTTTAAGCGCAGCTCCTTGCCTGCATAGTGATTGTCATTGGGGTAAAGCACCTCCACGATGTTCCGCGCCAGGTTCTCCTGCTCCACCGCCCTGCGGTAATCCCCCTTGTCAAAGGAATCCAGCTGGAAGCCGTCCATGGGCTCCGCATCCCAGATGCGCAGGGTGTTCACAATGCCGTTCCCGTAGCCCACGATAGGCAAATCAAAGGGAATGGCTCTCACCGCCTGGTAATCCTCCTGTACAAAGTGGTTGTTCCCGTTTTCGTCGCAGTGGATGGACACATGTCCGCCGAATTTTACCACTTTGGCATATTCCGGCCTGCGCAGTTCAAAGGGATTGCCGTTTTCAAGCCAGTTATCGGGCACCTCCACCTGATAGCCGTCCTTAATCTGCTGCTTGAACATACCGTAACGGTAACGGATGCCGCAGCCGTAAGCCGGATAACCCAGGGTTGCCAGGGAGTCAAGGAAGCAGGCTGCCAGTCTTCCCAGGCCGCCGTTGCCCAGACCCGCGTCCGGCTCCTGATCCTCCACCAGGTTCAAATCCATGCCCAGCTCCTCCAGCGCCTCCCGCACGGGAGCGGAAGCCTGCAGATTGATGATATTGTTGCCCATTGCACGGCCCATCAGGAATTCCATGGACATATAATAGACCATTTTGGGATCCTGCTTCTCATATGCCTTCTGGGTGTCAATCCAGTTGTCCATAATCTGATCCTTTATGGCCAGGGACGCCGCCTGGAACACCTGCTGGGGAGTCGCCTCCTCCATGTCCTTGCGGTACAGAGTCTTGATATTGTAGACCACGCTTCTTTTAAAAAGATCCTTATTAAATGCCGGTCTTTCCGGGACCGCTTTCTCCGGGACCGCTTTTTCTGCCGCGGGTTTCTCTGTCTCCGCTTTCTCAGCCACGTTCTTATGCATCAAATTTTTCATGTGACACTCTCCTTTTTGAAATATAACAAATCTATTTTACCATAGCTCCCCCGGTGTTTTCAAACCTTTTCTATGGCAATCGTCACCTTTTCCCCGTTGACGTCGTCCCAGTCCTTTAAAACAGCGTACTCGGCGCCTTCCGTCAGTTCCTCCGCCAGCACCTTGCCGCAGATGGCCCGGCTGTTCTTCCGGGCCAGGGCAGACAGCTTCCCGTTACCGTTCAGGGAAACCCTGATGTGATCCATAACCTCAAACCCGGCGTCCTTGCGCATGGTCTGTATCTTGCTGATGATCTCGTTTACAAAGCCTTCCTCGATCAGCTCCTCCGTCAGGTTGGTATCCAGCACCACCGTCATGCGGCTGTCCTCCTGGGTCACATAGCCTTCCTTCTTTGCCGTCTCGATCAGCAGATCCTCCTTTGTCAGCTCCACAGCCGTACCGTCCACGGCAAAAGTCAGCACACCCTTTTCATTCAGCTCATCCATGGCGGCATTGCCGTCCAGAGAACCCAGGGCGTTCCGGATGCCGTTCAGCAGCTTGCCGTACTTGGGCCCTACCGTCCGAAGCTGGGGTTTAAAGAGATAAGCGGTGAAATCCCTCACATCATCCGTGAACACCACTTCCTTCACATTCAGCTCACCTTTGATAATATCCGTGTAAAAGGCATCCAGCTTATAGTCCGCCTTCATGTACATCCTGCACAGCGGCTGGCGGTTCTTGATACCCGCATCCTCTCTGCAGGCATGGCCCATGGTAACCGCATCCCGCAGCTGCGCCATGTCCTCCTCCAGCTTCCTGTCAATACAGCTTTCCTCCGCCGCCGGGAAATCGCAGAGGTGGATGCTCTCCGGCGCGTTCCCGTCGATGCTCCTCACCAGATTCTGGTAAATATCCTCCGTCATAAAGGGAATCATGGGCGCGGCCGCCTTGCAGACAGTCACCAGTGCTGTATACAGCGTCATGTAGGCGTTGATCTTGTCCTGCTCCATGCCCTTTGCCCAGAAACGCTCACGGCTGCGGCGGACATACCAGTTGCTCATTTCCTCCACGAAATCCTCCAGGGCTGCCGCCGCCTCCGGGATACGGTATTTGTCCAGATTGTCATCCACCGCCTTCACCGTGGTGTTCAGACGGGAAAGCAGCCATTTATCCATAACGGGCAGTTTGTCATATTCCAGGGTATACTTCGTGGCGTCAAAGCTGTCGATCTCTGCATACAGTACAAAGAAGGCATAGGTATTCCACAAGGTACCCATTATCTTCCGCTGTCCCTCCTGCACAATCTTGCCTGAAAAACGCTTGGGCAGCCAGGGAGCGGAGCTGGTGTAAAAATACCACCTGATAGCGTCTGCGCCGTAAGCGGCCAGGGCCTCGAAGGGATCCACCGCATTCCCCTTGGATTTGCTCATCTTCTGGCCGTTCTCATCCTGCACATGGCCCAGGACAATGACATTCTCATAGGGCGCTTTGTTAAATAAAAGGGTAGACTCCGCCATCAGAGAGTGGAACCAGCCTCTGGTCTGGTCTACCGCCTCGGAGATAAACTTCGCAGGGAACTGCTGCTCAAACAGTTCCTTATTTTCAAAGGGATAATGGTGCTGCGCAAAGGGCATGGCGCCTGAGTCAAACCAGCAGTCAATCACCTCCGGCACCCGCTTCATGGCGCCGCCGCACTCCGGGCAGGCATAGGTCACTTCATCTATATAGGGCCTGTGCAGCTCCACCTTTGCCGCATCGGGATTGCCCGCCTTCTCAGCCAGCTCCGCCCGGCTGCCGATACATTCCTGATGTCCGCACTGACACTCCCAGATATTTAAGGGCGTACCCCAGTAGCGGTTCCGGGAGATAGCCCAGTCCTGAATATTTTCCAGCCAGTTTCCGAATCGTCCCGTGCCGATGGACTCCGGAATCCAGTTCACGGTGTTGTTGTTGCGAATCAAATCCTCCTTTACGGCCGTCTCCCGGATATACCAGGACTCTCTCGCATAATAAATCAGAGGGGTGTCGCACCTCCAGCAGTGAGGATATTCATGCTCGAATTTAGGCGCGGCAAAGAGCTTTCCCTTCGCCTCCAGACCTTTTAGGATTTCAGGGTCCGCCTTTTTCACAAACAGCCCTGCATAGGCAGTCTCCTCCGTCATCTCGCCCTTGCCGTTTACAAACTGTACGAAGGGCAGATCATATTTTCGGCCTACATTTGCATCGTCCTCACCAAAGGCAGGCGCAATGTGTACAATACCTGTGCCGTCGGACATGGTGACATAGCTGTCGCAGGTGACAAAATGAGCCTTCTTGCCCTGTTTTGCCGCAGCCTCCCCGGCGCAGGCAAACAGGGGCTCATACTCCCTGTATTCCAAATCCTTTCCTTTATATGTCTCCAGGATCTCATAGGCAGGATCCTCCTCGCCGTCTTTTCCCGCCCCCTTTGACGTACCGCCGGCCGGTCTGCCCAGAACGGCGTCCAGCAGAGCCTGTGCCATATAATAGGTATAACCGTCGGCGGCCTTAACCTTGCAGTAGGCCTCCTCCGGATTCACGCACAGCGCCAGGTTGGAGGGAAGTGTCCAGGGGGTGGTGGTCCAGGCCAGGAAATAGGCGTCCTCCCCTACACATTTAAAGCGCACGATGGCAGAGCGCTCCTTCACCGTCTTATAGCCCTGGGCTACCTCCTGGGCCGAAAGAGGCGTTCCGCAGCGGGGACAGTAGGGCACAATCTTAAAGCCCTTGTACAGCAGGCCCTTATCCCAGATAGTCTTTAACGCCCACCACTCGGACTCGATAAAGTCATCGTCATAGGTGACATAGGGGTGATCCATATCCGCCCAAAAGCCCACAATGCCGGAAAAATCCTCCCACATGCCCTTATATTTCCACACGCTCTCCTTACACTTGTCGATAAAGGGCTCCAAGCCGTAAGCTTCTATCTGATCCTTGCCGTCCAGTCCCAGCAGCTTTTCCACCTCAATCTCCACAGGCAGGCCGTGGGTATCCCAGCCGGCCTTGCGGGGCACCATGCAGCCCTTCATGGTGCGGTATCTGGGAATCATATCCTTGATAACCCGAGTCTCCACATGGCCGATATGGGGCTTGCCGTTGGCTGTCGGCGGCCCGTCATAGAAGGTATAGACAGGGCCGTCCTTACGGTTGTCTATGCTCTTTCTGAAAATATCGTTTTCTTTCCAGAACTTTTCGATTCCTTTCTCACGCTCCACAAAATTTAAATTTTTGTCAACCTGTCTGTACATGCTTTCTTCCTTTCTTCTCTTTTTATTGACTTTATTTTGCAGCCATCCTGCCATTGCCTGTCACAGGCGGCGGCCGGCAGTTGTTTCCATTGCAGACTGTGCAAGACGTCGGTACTTAGCAGGCGTATTCTGCCTGCTTATGTACCGCTACGTCGCGCCTCCAAGCGAAAGCGGGTCTGCGATGGAAATAACTGCCAGACGTCGCTATCGCGATAAACACGGCGGAACATTGCCTGCCGAAACAATAGAATTCACGCTTCGCAAAAATTCTATTGTCATGAAAAAACAAAGGCCCCGCCCTGTAATAGGACGAAGCCTTGACCTCGCAGTAACCACCTGTTACACTCATACGCTCCGCCCGTATCTGCGGAGTTATATGTCTTCCCGTAACGGGGGAACGCCGTTCAGGGCTACCGGTACTCGAAGCCGGGCATTGTCCGCCGCCGTTTCTTTCCTTTTGTCCTGACTGCTCAGAAGTGATTTTCACCGTTCCTCTACCGGCGCCGGTCTCACACCCTCACCGGCTCGCTGAAGCTTTCCGTAAAACAGCTACTCTCTTCGTCACTGCATTTTTCTCTTTTCGCTATTATAGACCTGCGCAAATTTAATTGTCAAGCGCTTTCTTTTTCTCCGCTTCCTCTTTCACCAGGACGGCGTTGAGCACCTTGCACATACTTTCGAATATCTGCACCGCCACTTTGGGAAAGCCTCTTACCTGGCTGCACTCCTCCACGGTCACAAAGCCCTTTATATTGCCATCGCCATCCCGCAGATAATGCTGTAAAACGCTGCATACATGATTCTTACTGTACAGCCGGTGGGCATCCGGTATGGAGTACTCCAGCCTGTGTACATTGCCAATCTGAAGCATATCGTTCAGGAAAAGCTTCTTATACTCCTCCTGCTCAAAGCAGGCTTCGTTGTACTTCTTCTTCCCCAGAGCCAGGGGATACGCGCCGATTATCTCCCTTTTCTCTCCCCAGAACACCAGTACTCTGGGCACTGTCAGCACATGGGCCATATGCTCCAGAACCTCGGAAAGCTCACCGCTCCCCTTCAACACCAGATTGGCAAGACTCCGGTTAAAGGTAAACAGCTCGTTTTCGGAATAAAATGCCTCCTTTATGTCTGTCAGATCCGCTTCTCCCTCGTTGAGCCGGAAGGAGCCGTGCAGTTCCGGCTTATAGATAATGTAGCGGTTTTTGCCCTTCTCCTTTGCCAGATACAGCGCCTTGTCGGCAATCTGATACAGCTCCCGGAAATTATCGGAATCCACGCCGCTGCGTGCCACGCCGATGGAACAGGTTATCTTGTTATTGCCCAGCTTTTCCAGAAACAGAGTGCCCACGTTCATCTTGATGCCCCGCAGATAGTTCCGCAGCGCCAGTTCATCTCCGGTATTCTCCAGGATCACCATAAATTCGTCGCCGCCCACACGCCCTGCAACGCCGTTCTCCCCAATCACCTTCTTGATAACATCCGCCACCGCCGTAATCACCGTGTCTCCGAACAGATGGCCGTAGGTATCGTTGATATTCTTGAAATTGTCAATGTCCATCATAAGGACTGCCACTTCGGATCCCTTTGCCACCTCAGCTTCCGCATATTCCGTGATACCTTTTTTGTTCAGGGTCTTTGTCATGGAATCCAGATAATTTCCCTGTACATAATCATCCACCTGGTTTCCGGTCTGTCCGTTGATGATGGACCAGACCCCCAGTATTCTTTTCCGATCCGTATAGCTTCTGGGCAGGAACTTTACCCGGTAAGTGTCCTCTTTTTCCCCCCAGGTCAGAATGCTTCCTTTAAAGGTATATGTCTGCTCGTGCTCCGCATTTTTCACGGCCTGACAGAAGGACTCAAAAATTTCCCGGTCTTCTCCCCTCACCTGATCCTTTTCCAGCACCTGCTCCCGCCACCGGTCAAAGGGCATATTGCAGATTTCCACCTGCTGCTCGTAATCCAGCCAGAACAGCTTGAACCGGCCATCATCGGGACGATAGGAAAACAACGTATTCCCCGACACCGTAAGATAGTCCCGCAGTATGCCTACCTGGCTGCCAAGCTGCTCCATCTGCCTGATGTTTGCGGAAATATTCTGCAGTTCAAACTCATAGCCGTCAAAGCCTTTCTCCCTGCGAAGTACCACAATGTAAGTATCATACTGTCCGGCTTCGTTAATGATGTGGATACACTCCTCCACATCCTCCTGTACGCCGCCTTGTGCTTCCCATAGCCTGTCACAGCGTTCCACTGCAGCCTTCAGCCGGTCCACATCCTTTTCCAGCACCATCTTATATAACGGAGAATAAATATATTCCCCTATAAATTCATACATCTGTTTATTTCCGCCTACCACCAGCAGCGACCTGTCAAGCCTGCCCACGGGATAAACCGCCTCGATGTTCTCTATACCCAATTTGTTCCTGCCTCCATATCCACAGTATAATTACATTATAATAAAATTAGCGAAAAAAGTAAAGGAGCGTTGCTTTCTTGTCCAAAAATTAGTATACTGTTTACAAGATTGTCGATGTGAGGTGTTTTTTTATGGGAACCGGAAACAAGGGAAAACTGGCATATATCCTGCTGGCAGTCAGCATTCTTCCGCTGCTGGTCTTCGGAATCATCATCCTGCTGCTGGGCACTCATATCTTTACCAAAGCCATGTACACGGAGGTGGAAACGGAACTGCGAAACGTATGCCGCAATCTGAACACATCCTTTGACGCCCTCTATCCCGGCGATTATGCGCTTGTGTCAGAAGACGGCGGCTATCGGCTGTACAAGGGAAGCTACGACCTTACCGGCGATTATGAGCTGATAGACCACATCAAGCAGAACACGGATCTGGATATCACCCTGTTCTATCAGGATACCCGGATACTTACCACTATTTTTAACATGGACGGAGCAAGAATTATAGGCACCGGCGCCTCTCCTGTGGTTATGAGCGATGTATTTGACACCGGCCGGGCAAAATTTTACACCAATATACTGGTCTACAATACCACCTACTTTTCCTATTATGCCCCCCTGATCAACAGCGACGGCACCGTAGCGGGAATGCTTTTTGTGGGCAAGCCCACCGCCCGGGTGGACGCTTCCGTCCGGGCTTCCATCTATCCGCTGGTGATTACGGATATTATTTTCATGATAGTGGTTTCCTTTTTCATCTTCCTCTACACCCGCCGTTTTACATCCGGGCTGATGCAGATCCGCGGCTTCCTGAAAGAGGTTTCCCTGGGAAATCTGAATGCAGGCCTGTCCGGAGAAGTACTCCGGCGAAATGACGAACTCAGCGAGATTGCACGTTCCGCCCAGAATATGCAGCGTTCCCTGCGCAATCTGGTGGAGCAGGACGCCCTGACCTCCCTGGCAAACCGCCGTTCCGGCGACCAGCGCCTCAAGCAGATTATGAAAAACGCAGCTGCGGACGGGACAAGCTTCTGCGTCGCTCTGGGCGATATTGACAACTTCAAACGGGTAAACGACACCTACGGCCATGACTGCGGCGACCTGGTGCTGAAGCAGGTTGCGGATGTTTTCCGCCGACGCATGCGGGGCAACGGTTTCGCGGCCAGGTGGGGCGGAGAAGAATTCCTTCTTGTCTTTGAAAATATGGACTTAACTCACGCGAAGCTGCTTCTGAAGGATATTCTTGACGACATCCGTTCTGCGGAATGCAAATATGATGATGTGTCCATCGGCGTCACCATGACCTTCGGTCTGACCCCGGGCAATACGGAAAACATGACCGAACTTCTCCGCATCGTTGACGACCGGCTGTACCGGGGAAAAAACAGCGGTAAGAATCAGGTGGTTTAGACAGCTTGAGGGCAAAGCAGTACGCTCCGCCCTCTGCATTTATTGTTCCATCTGCCGCCCCAGAAACGTGGCGGCAGACTGAAGCAGCTTCTGCTCTACCTCACCCATACGGCCCTTATTGTCATTCTGCAGCAGCACTACGCTTCCTATAATATCACCCTCGCACAAAATAGGCGCAATGGCCTCATGCTGATATTCTTCCGCCCCTTCATCACATACACTGATAAAGTTTCTGTCACCTCTGGACGCCATCACCGTCTCACGGTTATGCACCTTTTCGTCCAGCTGCCTTCCCACAGCCTTATTGACAAGCTGTTTATAGCCGCCTGCCGCCGCAATGAACTGATCCCTGTCCGCAATCAGCGCCGCATGTCCCGATACCTGCGCGAGGCTCTCCGCATACTGTCTGGCAAAGGTAGCCATCTCACCGATGGGGGAATATTTCTTCAGTATGACCTGCCCCTCTCTGTCCGTATAGATTTCCAGCGGGTCTGATTCCCTGATATGCAGTGTTCTGCGGATTTCCTTCGGGATGACAATCCGCCCCAAATCATCTATTCTTCTTACAATTCCCGTTGCTTTCATGCTATAAGTCCTCCGTTCAAAAATATTGTATTTGGCATTGTTTGTAAGTATTTCTAGTATTTGTATCCAAAAAATTATTATTCATACAATATTTGAACGTTGCACTATTTGAAGGCATCCTCTCACTCACAGAAACTCTCGGATTTGCAGGCGGACTAGCGATCCATCTCCGAAATCCGGCCTGTGGACTTATGCTCCCGGATGATTCCCTCAATTTCCGCCAGGTCCGTGCTCAGCAGATCTCCGGGAATTGTATTTTTCAGCGCGCTGACTGCATTGCCGTACTCCAGCGCCTTCTGACAATTTTCCTCATGAGCCAGCAGTCCGTAAAGCACACCGGATATGTAAGCGTCGCCGCTGCCGATTCTGTCTACTACCTCAATATCCGCATAGGGAGCCTCCTCATAAAAGAGGTCTTCCCTGGCACTGTAAATGACAGAGCCAAAGGTGTGACGCTTGGGGCTGTGTACAATGCGCTGAGTGGACGCCACAAGAGAGATGGGATATTCCTCGGTAAAGCTCTTCATAATACTCTTTACATCCCCTTCCTTCAGGAATGTAAGCCGGGCTGTGTCCTCAGAGCAGAAGAAAATATCTACATAGGGCAGAATGGATTCGATGCACTCTTTGGCCTCCGCTCCCGTCCACAGATTCCCCCGGAAATTCACATCAAAGGAAATCATGGTCCCCTGCTCCTTAAATCGCTTAATCATCTCTATGGCGGTCTCCCGCACCTGCGGGCTCAGAGCCAGGGTAATTCCGCTGGTGTGAAAGCACCTGGCGGCACTGAACAGATGCTCGTCATAGTCATCCACGGAAATTTTGTTTACGGAAGTGTTTTTCCTGTCGTACACAATGCGGGGCTTTCTCGGGTATGCCCCATTCTCGTAATAATATACCCCCAGTCTTGCGTCCCTGTCGTCGTCATATACCAGATAATCGTCGCTGACGCCGCAGAGACGCACTCTGTTCTTAATATAAATTCCCAAATCATTGGCAGGCAGCTTGGAGATAATACCGCACCGCAGCCCCAGCATGGCCGCGCCGGTGGCGGAATTCAGCTCCGCTCCCCCCGCCTGCTTGCTCAAGCTGTCGCCCCGGGTAATCCTCTCATTGTCCGGCGGTGACAGCCGCAGCATAATTTCACCCAGAGAAAGTAAATCAAAATCTTTTTTCATGTCCATGCCCCCTTCTCGCTTTGTTTTTCCTCATCTAAACTCTGCCAAACTCGAAAGCCCGCGCTGGCGCGCTTCCCTGCCTGCTGACGCAGGCGGCTTTCTTGCCTCTGCCAAACTCGAAAGCCCGCGCTGGCGCGCTTCCCTGCCTGCTGACGCAGGCGGCTTTCGAGTTAATAGCCGCAGAAAATCAAATGCCGCTTCGCGTCGCTTGATTTTCTTCTGCGGCTATTATATCATAAAAGCTTTGCCGAAAAAAGGGCGGGGACACTAATTAAAAATTTAACACGGCCGATCAGCACTCCTCCAGATACTCCAGATACTCATCCTCGCTGGCAAAAAGAATATATCTGCCGTCCACCAGTCCCATGTAGCCGCTTGCAGTCACATAACCCTTCATAAAAATTACCTCCTGTTCAGAATCCCTGTTGTTGAATCTGAATAGAAGGTAACATTTTAAAAGTCCGATAAAACTCCCTCGTAATGAATGTATGTTCGATTCATATTTGGTACGCAACTGTGCTTTCTTGCAGCCTAAACCTCAACCATGACCCCCGCCTCCCGCAGTTCCCGGCGCAGCCTGGGCAAATCGCCGTCAAACACGATTCCTCTGATTCCCGCGCAGTACGCGCCCTCCACATTCAGAGGTGAATCGTCGATAAACAGACACTCATCCGCCGACAGTCCGTAGGTAGTGAGCAGCAGCTCATAAATTTCCCTCTGGGGCTTTATCAGCTTACACTCTGCAGATACAATGCGCCCGTCAAAATATTCCGTTCCCGGAATCCTGTCATGATATTTACACTGCTGAATATTTGCGTTGGACAACAGATAGATGCCGCAGCCCAGTTCTTTGATTTCCGCAATCAGCTCCTTCATGCCGGGCACCGGATTTAAGGGTCTGTCCCACCAGCGGTACACCAGCTCCTCCACCGCCCTGTGCAGCCTGTCCGGAACCCGCCTGCAGATGGACTCTACCGCTTCCGCTTCCGTAATGGTGCCGTGATCCAGCCGAACCCACTCCACCCGGCGGAACACCTCCCGAAGCAGGATTTCACAGTCCTCCCCCGAAACGCCCAGCCGGTTAATATACAGCTCCGGTGAAAAATAGATAAGCACCTGGCCCATGTCAAAAATTACATTTTTAATCATTGCTCTTCCTTTCGCCTTATCAGCTTTCTCAGACGCTTCCGCCTCTTTTTCCTTGCCTCCAGCCTCTCTCCCAGATCACGGCCTCCCACACCGTATACAAGATACAGGATGATTCCCGATACCAGCATTATGAACACCGTGGACGCGCAGCGGCGGCCCGACGCGTTGACATTATACCCGTACAGCCCTTCCTCCGCACACATGCTCTGGATTACCATGGCATAAGAGGTTCCGTAAGAGCTTGCAAAGGTAGCCGACATGTCATACTCCGTGAACAGAGCGTTAAAATTCAGAGCAAACACAGCAAGAACGCTGGGCAGAATAATCGGCAGCTTTACCTTCAAAAAGGTATAAAGCCCGCTGGCGCCCAGATTCTTCGCCGCATCCTCCAGCTCCTCATCGATGGCATAGAAGGATGCTTTAATCATACGCAGGGAAAACGGCAGCTTTACCACCGTGTATGCCAAAATGATCAGCAGCCGGACCCTTTCCGCATAATAGAGATTGTTGTTTCCTACATACCACACCGTATCGCTGTTGAAATAGGTTCTGTAAGAATAGCAGATCAATATGGTGGGCAGGAGCCAGGGAAACAGAAGGCAATACTCCAACACCACACTTCTTTTTTTCTTCTTATTCTTAAAGATATAGTTGCAGGCCGCCACAACGATAACGCAGGCCAATACAGCCGCCAGCACGGACATGACAAAGCTCAGCTTGATACCGCCCAGGGTAGCCTCGTTTGCAAACAGGCCGGAAATCGCTCCCTCCCGGTTCTTGTACGTTCCCCTGGATGTCAGATATTCATAATCCTGTGTGCCGAAGAAATTTACCAGGGTCCAGTTCTTCAGATCCAGCTTTTTCATGCGGATGGCTCCGTAGGTCTGGAAGGAGAAGATCACAATCATAACCACCGGCGTCATGTAAATAATGAACAGGACATAGGCGTAGATATGCGCCAGAACATTTGCCACCGGATTGGTGATTTTCTGCTTCTGCAGCTTCGCCTTGGTCTTGGAAACAGACAGATAATGTCCCTTTCTCTCATAGGAAGACAGAACAGTCAGCAGCACAATGGTAAACATAGCAAGGATAATGGACAGCAGCGCCGCCCTGGCCTGGGGGAATGCCTCATCGGCCACGGAGGAGCCGGCCAGCCTTACGATCTCCGGATTAATGGAGTCATAGCCCAGCAGCGTAGGCGCCGACATGGCACACAATCCGGTAATGAACGTCATCACCGTCAGGGAAAACATAGTGGGAATCAGAGTAGGGAAAACCACCTTCCACAGCACCTTGAAGGGTTTTGCTCCCATATTGCGCGCCGCCTCCACCGTATTATAGTCAATACCCCGAATGGCATTGCGCAGAAACAATGCATGGTTGCTGGTGCAGGCGAAGGTCATGGTAAACCACACTGCATTAAAGCCGGAAAACCAGGTGGCCGGAAAGCCGGGGAATGCATTTTTCAGCATAGTGGTAATAATACCGTTGGAATCATAGAGGAACAGGTATCCCGTCACCAACGCCACCCCGCTGTAAATCAGGGTAGTCATATACCCCAGGCGCAGGATTTTTGCCCCTTTGATGTCAAAGTATTCAGTCAGGAGCACAATAGACACACCCACAATATTCACGGTCACGATCAGCGCAAGCGCAAGCTTCAGGGAGTTCCATACATATTTTCCCATATTACCTGCAAAGAAAAAACGTATCACTGCCAGAGGGTCCGTTTTCCCCGCCGCGTTTTTTGTGGTAAAAATGCTGGTCAGGGTATTCAGGCACGGCAGGAGCATAAATCCAAAAAACAGGTAGGCAAAGGCCAGGAAGCCTATTACCTTCACTATCATTTCCGGCGTAAATTGCTTTCTCTTCGACTGCTTCATGCGTCCACCTCCCGCCCCTCTGCAGGATACGCCATAACATCCCCGGGATTTATGACAATCTTCACCGTCTGACCTGCCTCATATATATTGACGCCGTCGTTCTTTTCAATGACCTTGAGCATCTGGCTTCCCAGATTCACATAATATTTAATGTACAAGCCGTAATATTCCATCTTCTCCACCTGCCCGCTCAGCGCTGTTTCCACCGCCTTGGGCACGGTATTCACATGAAGCCTCTCCAGGCGGATGTAATTGTGATCGCTGACCTTCAGGTTCGCGCCGCGCTGATTCAGCTCCTCCACCACCTCATCCGAGAGACGGTTGATATCACCGATAAAGTTGCAGACAAACTCTGTGGCAGAGTGATTATATACCTCATTGGGCGTTCCGATCTGCTCGATCACACCCTTGTTGAAAACCGCAATCCTGTCAGAGAGCGTCAGTGCCTCCTCCTGGTCATGGGTCACATAGATGGTAGTGATTCCGAAATCCTCCTGCATTTTTTTCAGCTCGTTGCGAAGCTGCACTCTCAGCTTTGCGTCCAGATTGCTGAGGGGCTCATCCATACAGATGATGGCAGGATCCGTCACCAGAGAACGGGCAATAGCCACCCTCTGCTGCTGGCCGCCGGACAGCTGGGATACCGCCTTGGCCAGCTGTTCGTCGCTCAAGTCCACCTTCCGGGCGATCTCCCGCACCTTACTGTCAATTTCCTTTTTCTTTAATTTCTTTATCTTCAGGCCAAAGGCAATATTGTCGTATACCGTCATGGTGGGGAACAACGCATAGCTCTGAAACACGATACCGATATTTCTGTCCTCAATGGGAAGCCGTGTAATGTCCTTTCCGTTCGCCACCACGGTACCCTTTACCGGCTCAATGAACCCTGTCAGCGTCCGCAGCGTCGTGGTCTTCCCACAGCCGGAGGGCCCCAGAAAGGTAAAGAACTCTCCTTCTTTCACATGTACGTTTATATTATGCAGCGCGGTAAAGTCACCAAATTTCACTTCAATATCATTGAGTCGGATCATAAGCTCGTTCCCCTTTTCTTCATATTTATAAAATTCCGTCTACAGCCGTGTATATACTCAAGAATCCAGACGCTGCGCGTCTGCCGCGCTTCGCGCTTAATGATTCTTTCGTTACCATATCAGGTGAAGTCAAATGCTCACGATGTTCGCGCTTGACTTCCTGCTGATATGTATATATAAAGTATGGCGAACCGGATACCCGGCCCGCCACACAAGTCAACAGACTGCCGCTTATTGTGCAGACTGCGTAAGAGTCGTCCAATCCAGATTATCCCAGTCGGGCTCAGCCACTGCGGAACCGGCATCAGCCCAGAAGAAGCCCAGGTTGGTCATAATGTTGGTCCACTCGCTGGAATGCGCCGCCACATAATCCGCATAGGTCTGACCACCTGCAACAGTTGACAGTGCAAAATTGGGAAGGGTATATATCTCAGGGACGCCGTCGGGATACAGGATGTCCGCCGCTGCCTTGTTGCAGGGATAAGAGTCAAATTCTTCACCCCAGGACGCCTGCAAATCCGCAGAGCCAAACCACTCGGCAAAGGCCTTGACTGCTTCCGTCTGCTCCTCAGTACGTCCTGCCTTATCCAGAATACCTATGTACTCGGCGATATAATAGGTTCCGTCGTCAATATCCACCAACGCCCAGTTTTCAGGCTCCATGGTCCCCTTGATGGGATTTTCGGAGCTCTCTGCCGCCGCATCGATCTGTCCGTACAGAGATGATGAATAGAAGCTGGACACCTGGACATACCCCATGTTCAGAGGTGTAAAGCCATACTTGAAATCGTCTCCGCCGCTCACGCCCTGCTCACAATACTTCCAAAGCATCTTCCAGCCGTCAACGGAAATGCCGCCCGCCGGCGAATCAGGATCCACATAGGCGTACAAAAGCGCGGAATTGATATTGGAATTGGTAGTTCCGCCCACCTTGTTCTGACGATACCAGGTATATCCGCAGTCCACCAGATCGGACCAGTGCTTGAAATGAAGCTCTGCGCCGTTGGTTCCCAGCTCATCATTCCGATACAGCATCAGGACATTCTGGATAACCAGCCCGTAGGCCTTGCCGGGATAAGCATACTCACCTACCTCTGCAGACCAGGAGGGAGTCCAGTCCATTACACTCAGATTCTCATAGGTTCCGTTTACCAGCTGGCTCCAGCGGGTTTCATTCAGACCGAAGATAATGTCTCCGTCCTTGTTCTCATTTGCTGCCTGAATCGCCGCCACATCGCCAGAAATGACACTGTTGTCATCCATGGAAATAGTGAAGCCCGCCTTCTTGGCCTCATTTTCCAGCCAAGTCGCTCTCTCGGTAGAGTTGGAGTTAGAGTAAATCCTGATAGTATAGTCGGAATAATCCTTCTGTTCCCCTCCCCCGCTGCCGGATTCATCGCCGCAGGCTCCAAGGGACAGAGCCATCACGCACGCAAGTAAAACTGCAATACTCTTTTTCATAATCATTTTCTCCTTTTCTACAGCCATTAACGGCCATGACTCTATTATACCCTTATTTTATCTGTTTGGCAATAAAATCGTCCGGCAGAAGCACCTCCATGTCCTTCAACAGCTCCTCCGTCCTGCTCAGCAGCAGCTCCGCGTCCGTCTCCACCAGCCCTGTTTTTTTGTACTTATAGGTAAAGAAAGGAGTTCCGTAAGCGGTAAATGCCAAATCCTTTCCATGCTTTCCCAGCAGCTCCGGAATCTTAAGCGGATTCACCCCGGCATCCGGACGGAAGGTAAAGGTAATCCCTCCGTTCTTTCCCTTAACCTCCGTCATATACAGCCTGTGGGCCGCCACCCGGATCAGGGCGATGCGCAGCAGATTATCCACGGATTTCGGTATCTCTCCGAAACGATCCAGCAGTTCATCCTTCATGTCGTCCCGCTCTCTCTCATTTTCGATTCCGGCAATACGCTTGTAAATGTCCAGCTTCTGCACCTCGTTCATAATATATTCCCCGGGAATAAAGGCATCCACATCCAGATCAATCAGAGTTGCAAAATCCTCCGCCGTCTTAACGCCTTTCAGGGTCTGCACCGCCTCGTTCAGCATCTTGCAGTATAAGTCATATCCCACTGCCTCCATATGCCCATGCTGCTGCACCCCAAGCAGATTTCCGGCCCCGCGGATTTCCAAATCCCGCATGGCAATCTTAAAGCCGCTTCCCAGCTCGGTGAACTCCCTGATTGCCTCCAGACGCTTCTCCGCCACCTCCTTCAGCACCTTATCCCTCCTATACATCAGAAAAGCATAGGCAGTACGGTTGGAACGCCCCACCCGTCCCCGGAGCTGGTACAGCTGAGAGAGGCCCATATTGTCCGAATCATGGATAATCATGGTATTCACATTGGAGATGTCCAGTCCCGTTTCAATGATTGTGGTTGACACCAGTATGTCGATTTCACCGCCGATGAAATCGTACATGATCCTTTCCAGCTCATGCTCCTTCATCTGTCCGTGGGCAAAAGCCACCGTGGCCTCCGGCACCAGCGCGGCAATCCTGGCCGCCACATCTGCAATGGTATTGACCCGGTTGTACACATAATACACCTGGCCGTTCCTGGCAAGCTCCCGGGCGCAGGCTTCCCTCACCAGTTCCTCATTGTACTCACAGACAAAGGTCTGAATGGGCAGTCTGTCCTCCGGCGCTTCTTCCAGTACGCTCATGTCCCGGATACCTACCAGGCTCATATGGAGGGTTCTGGGAATGGGCGTTGCCGTCAGCGTCAGCACATCCACGTTTTCCTTCAGCTTTTTGATTTTCTCTTTATGCGCCACTCCAAAGCGCTGCTCCTCGTCTATGACCAGCAGGCCCAGATCCTTAAATTTCACATCATCGGACAATACCCTGTGGGTGCCGATACAGATGTCCACCAGCCCCTTCCCAATGTCCGCTATGGTTTTTTTAAGCTCGGCCGGCGTCCGGAACCTGCTGATCAGCTCCACCCGCACTGGAAAATCCTTCATCCGCTGTACAAAGGTGGTATAGTGCTGCTGGGCCAGAATTGTGGTGGGAACCAGATACACCACCTGTTTTCCCTCCTGCACCGCTTTAAAGGCGGCCCGCAGGGCAATCTCCGTCTTTCCGTAGCCCACGTCTCCGCAAATCAGGCGATCCATAATTTTACCGCTTTCCATGTCCGCCTTTGTCTCCGCGATAGCGTTCAGCTGATCCTCCGTCTCCTCAAAGGGAAACATTTCCTCGAACTCCCGCTGCCAGACCGTATCCCGGCCGAAACGATAGCCTGCTGCCGTCTGTCTGGAGGCGTACAGCTCCACCAGATCCTTTGCCACCTCGCTGACTGCGCCCCGCACCTTTGTTTTGGTCTTTTCCCATTCCTTTGAGCCCAGCTTGTTCAGCTTCGGCTTTCTGGCCTCGGCGGAGGCATACTTCTGAATCACATCCAATCCCGTAGCCAGCACATACAGATTGCCCCCGTCCCGATACTCTATCTTGATGTAGTCCTTGACTACACCCTCCATCTCTACCTTTTCAATTCCCCGGTAGATACCCAGGCCATGGCTTTCGTGAACCACATAGTCGCCCACCTTCAGTTCGCCCATGTCCTTGATCTTCTGGCCCTGGTAAAGCTTCTTCGGTTTCTTCTTTTTCTTCTCCGCGCCAAAGATGTCCGTCTCAGACAATACCACAAATTTCAGCAGCGGATATTCAAAGCCCCTGCCCACATGGCCGTAATAGGTCAGTACCTCTCCCGCCTGCACCTCCCTTAAGGGATCCTCCGTGTAGACCGCAGCCAGCTCCTGATCCCGCAAGTCCTCCGCCAGCCGCCTGGCCCTTGTACGGGAGCCGGAAAGCAGCAACACCCGGTATCCCTTTCTTTTAAACTGCCGCAAATCCTTCACCAGCGCCTCGAAGCTGTTGTTGTAAGGCGCCAGGCTTCTGGCCGATATGTCAACCTTTCGCTCCGGCTTAAAATATCCTGCTTTTGTATCCATGGTGGCCACCGTGATAACCGTTCCGCCCTGAAGCCTTGCGGCCACCTCCTCGCCGCTGTACAGAATATCCATCTGTCCCGGCAGACAGAAACCCTTTTCCGCCCTCTGGGTCATGCTCTCCCGAAATTCCAGTTCCACGGCCTCCGCCTGTTCCCGGATGCGGGCCGGCTCCTCCAGAAAAAACACCGGCTTTCCGGCCATATCTGCATTTTCCGACATATGTGTCGTTGACACATATGTCAGCATTTCCGGCAGGGTTACAGTCTCTTCATAAAAATAGCGGATATAGCTCTCCAGATTTACCTTGCTCTTAAACTCCAGCAGCTGCTCCTTCAGTTCCCTGACCTGGGCGGCAATTCTGGCGGCCTCCTCTGTTTTAAAGGCGTCCCGGAACCGCTTTTCCTGAATTTTCGCCTCCGCCTCCAGCTTTTTAAGTCCGGCTCGGATTTTTGTCTCATCCAGCACAAACTCTGTGGCCGGGAATACGGAAACACTCTCCAGCTTTTCGATGGAACGCTGGCTTAAGACGTCAAAGCTCCGAATGGATTCCACCTCATCCCCCCACAGCTCGATGCGGTAAGGATTTTCTTCCGTCAAATCAAAAATGTCAATAATACCGCCGCGGATGGAAAACTGTCCCGGACTTTCCACCTGATAGCTCTTCTCATAGCCAAAGGCAACCAGCCTTTCCGCCAGACGGCTCTCATCCAGCGTCCCGCCCCGCTCAATATCAATCACATCTCTATCCCTGTCCCAAAGGGCCAGAGGCGTCATCAGCGCCGCGTAGGTTGTGACAATCGTCAGGGGCTTATGCTCCATGAGACGGCGCATGGTTCTGACCCGCTCCTTCACCAGCTGATTCCCGTGAATATCCGCCTGAAAGAAAATCAGATCCTTTGCCGGATACAACATGACATTTCTGTCATAAAACTTATATTCCTCAAATATCTCTCTGGCTTTCAGGTCATTATAAGTAACGATGGCCTTAACCTTAATGCCATCGCTGAGTCCGTATATCATATGCAGCTTCTGCGAATCCACGCACCCCGTAAGCGCCACGGGGCCTTTCCCTTTTCGCAGTATCTCTTTCAGACTGTCATATTCCGCCAGTTCCCGAAGAGGTGAGAGTAACGCCTGCATTCCCTATTCCCCCTGCCCTTCCGGACTTAACTTTTTGTTATATTCATTCATGGCCGCGTCGGCATCCCGGGAAAGGATCATCCGGATACCGTCGGCGGCCCTGCACACCGCCTCATCCATCCGCTTTCGCTCCTCCGGTGAAAAATGTCCCAGCACATAATCCACCAGATCCCATCCCTGCGGCTTTTCTCCTACGCCCACCCGAATCCTGACAAAGGCGTCATGTCCCAGGTGTGCTATGATGTTCTTCAGCCCGTTATGGCCTCCGGCGCTGCCCTTTTTCCGGATGCGGAGCTGTCCCACATCCAGGGTGACGTCGTCGGAAATTATCACCAGTTCCGCCTTCTCATCTATTTTATAGTAATCAATCAGTTCCCGGACACATTCCCCGCTGAGGTTCATATAGGTAAGAGGCTTTGCCAGAATACATTTCTGTCCGGCCACCATTCCCCTGCCGATAACCGCCTTATGCTTCATCTCCAACACGGAAATATTTTCCTGCTCCGCAAGCTTATCTATGACTTCAAAGCCGATATTATGCCTTGTATTTTCGTATTTTTTCTCATAATTTCCAAGCCCTGCAATGATGTACATATCCGCCGCTCCTTTGCTATTACATCATAACGGATTTGGATTTAAGATGCAACAGAAAATCTGTCCAGCCAAGCGGGAATAAAAACAGCCGCCACCCTATTTCAGATATTACTCCTGTCTGCCTGACAGGAAGCATATCAACCGGTGACGGCCGGCGCCATACGGCGCCAAATTGATCATTATCTGAGGGCAGCCGCTCCTCATAAGCAGCTATAAAACCCTGCCATCCTCCTCCATCTCCAGCATTGCCTTCTCATAATGCTCCAGGACGATCCTCTGAATGCTGTCTCGGGTAGCTGAATTGATCGGATGGGCAATATCCCTGTATTCCCCATCGGTTGCCTTTTTGCTCGGCATGGCAATGAACAGACCCTTATCCCCCTCAATAACCTTGATGTCATGTACCACAAACTCGTCGTCCAGGGTGATGGATACAATGGCTTTCATCTTGCCTTCTTTTGCAATTTTTCTTACGCGAACATCCGTAATCTGCATTTGTACACCTCCCTTAGTCTGTAAAACACTACATAGTATATCTTTCGTTTTTTTCAACCACGATCCGAATCTTTCCCTCCTCCCCTGTAAAGCGCGAATTGGTACGAATCGTACCGCGGCTTTCCACAATACAGTTCTCAATATAGGTATTGTCGCCAATGTACACATTGTTCAATATAATAGAGTTTTTAATAACGCAGTTATTTCCGATAAAGCTGTTCTTGAAGATAACGGAATTCTCCACCGTCCCGTTTATGATACAGCCGCTGGAAACCAGGCTGTTCCGCACCTGGGAGCCCACATTATACTTTGCGGGGGGCAGGTCGTCCACCTTGGAATAAATATCCGGATACTGGTTAAAGAAATAGTTCCTGACCTCCGGCTTCAGGAAGTCCATATTTGTCTGGAAATAGTCATCCACGGAAGCAATGTTCCGCCAATAGTCCTTAATCTTATATCCGTATATGCGTTTCAGTCCCCTGTACCGGATCAAAATATCTCTGACAAAATCGTATCTGTCTTCCTCCGCACACTTTTCAATCATTTCAATCAACTGGCGGCGGCGCAGCACATAAATACCGCAGGATATGGTGTTGGTCTTTGCCTGAAGCGGCTTCTCCTCGTACTCCTCCACACGGTAGTCCTCATTCATGCGGATGGTGCCGAAACGCTCCACGTCAGTCCCCGGCTCCATCTCCCGGCAGACCACGGTAATATCCGCTTTCTTATCAATATGATACTCCAGCAGCTTATTGAAATCCATCTTATAAACGCAGTCCCCGGATGCGATCACTACATAGGGCTCATGGCTGTTCTTCAAAAAGGACAGATTCTGATAGATCGCGTCTGCAGTTCCCCTGTACCAGTTACTGTTGTCCGAGGTCACTGTGGGCGTCAGCACGCACAGCCCCCCCTGCTTACGTCCGAAGTCCCACCACTTGGAGGAGCTTAAGTGCTCGTTCAGGCTTCTCGCGTTATATTGGGTCAGCACTGCCACCTTCTGTACATGGGAATTGGACATATTGCTCAGCGTAAAGTCAATACTGCGGTAGCTGCCCGCAACAGGCATGGCGCAGATGGCCCTCTTCTGGGACAGCTCCTTCATTCTGCGGTTGTTTCCGCCTGCCAAAACAATTCCGATCGCTCTCATTGCAATTCACCTGCCTTAATCAATGTTTTTCCGCTTGCAAGGTAAGAATTCTCATAGTCCGCGGCGGTGGTCACGCCGAAGATGACGGAATTCTTTCCCACGGAGACTCCATCGGGGATCACACTTTTCTCACCGATGGTCACAAGGCCGCTGTTGTAAATATGAGGTGCGGTATTATTCTCCGCCTCCTGGCCTACGCCCAGCTTCACATTATTTCCGATCCGGGTCTCTTCGTCCACTATCGCTTTGCTTATCTCACATCCGTCTCCGATCTGCGTCTGGTTCATAATAATGGAATCACGGATGACCGTGCCTTTTCCGATGGTGACGCCGCAGCCGATTACGGAGCTGTAAACCTGTCCGTAAATATTGGATCCCTCACCGATAATGCTCCGTTCCACCACACTGTCCGCAGACAGGTACTGTGGAGGCAGTATCTCGCTCTTGGTATAAATCTTCCAGTACTCCTCATACAGATTGAACTCCGGCACAATGTCAATCAGCTCCATATTTGCCTGCCAGTAGGAGCTTAAGGTGCCCACGTCCTTCCAGTATCCCGTATACTCATAGGCATACAGCGGCGATCCCTGCTCGTGGCAGTGGGGAATGATATGCTTTCCGAAATCCAACGCAGGCTGATCCGCCATTGCAATAAGGGCCTCCTTCAGCGTCTTCCAGCTGAAAATGTAGATGCCCATGCTGGCCAGATTGCTTCTGGGATGCTCCGGCTTCTCCTCGAATTCGGTGATCCGCTTGTTCTCATCTGTAATCATGATGCCGAAACGGCTTGCCTCCTCAATGGGAACAGGCATAACCGCAATGGTGACCTCCGCCTTGTTCGCTTTATGAAAATCAAGCATAAGCTCGTAATCCATCTTATATATATGATCCCCGGAAAGAATCAGCACATAGTCCGGATTGAAGCTCTCCATATATTCCATATTCTGGTAAATGGCGTTGGCCGTGCCGGTATACCACTCGCTGTTGGAGCTCTTCTCATAGGGGGGGAGTACCGTGACGCCTCCGATATTGCGGTCCAGATCCCAGGGAATGCCGATTCCGATATGCGAATTCAGCTTTAACGGCCTGTACTGTGTCAGGACGCCCACCGTATCCACTCCCGAATTGATACAGTTGGAAAGGGGGAAATCAATGATACGGTATTTCCCTCCGAATGCCACCGCGGGCTTTGCCATCTTGGCAGTCAGTACCCCAAGCCTGCTTCCCTGTCCGCCTGCCAAAAGCATGGCAATCATTTCTTTTTTAATCATGTCATCACCTCTGTCCAGCCTTCTGCAGATGATCCCCACAGTCAACGGCCTGTAATTATGATATGGGACTTTAGAACTATCTCGGTAAAACAATTATAACATACCCCAAATGGAAAGTGAATATTATTTGCCAAAAAATATTCACTTTTTTTGTTTTTTTTGTTAAAATTTCACATATTTTTTAAACAATTTCTGTTTGTTTTTTGCGCCCATAATGCTTATAATAGAATGTAACAAGTATAAGGAAGTGTAATTATGTACGAAATCGATTTTAAGACTCCCTGCCGCGTCTTCTTTTTAGGCATCGGCGGTATCAGCATGAGCGGACTGGCGGAGCTGCTTTTCCAAAAGGGCTTTACCGTATCCGGTTCAGACCGGCAGGCCTCGGATCTTACCAGAGCCCTGGAAGCAAAAGGCATTACCGTACAATACGGCGAGAGTGCCTCCCATATTACTTCAGATATAGACTGCGCCGTATTGACCAGCGCCGTAAAGGAATCCAATCTGGAATTTCAGGCTATCCGGAACCTGGGAATCCCCTGGCTGTCCAGGGCCCAGCTTCTGGGACAGCTGATGAAAAATTATGATATTTCCGCAGCCGTCAGCGGGACTCACGGGAAGACCACTACCACCTCCATGATCAGCGAAATCCTGCTCCGTGCCGGTATCGATCCCACTTTGTCCATCGGCGGCATACTGAAGACCATCGGCGGAAACATCCGCATCGGAGGCGGCCCCTGCTTCGTCACGGAGGCCTGCGAATACACCAACAGCTTTTTAAGCCTTTCTCCCACTATCGGCATAATACTTAATATAGAAGAAGACCATCTGGACTTTTTTAAAGATCTGGCCGACATCCGCCGTTCCTTCCGAAGGTTCGCGGAGCTGATACCTGCGGAGGGCTGCCTGATTATCAACGCGGATATACCCGATTACAGGGAAATCTCAGAGGGACTTCCCTGCCGGGTGGTTACCTGGTCTCTGGGTGGGACGCCGGCGGATTATTACCCTGAGCAGATTTCCTATGACGACCTGGGCCATCCTTCTTTCACACTCCACAGCCCGAAACCCGAAGCCCGGACCTTCCGTCTGAAGATTCCCGGCCTTCACAATGTGAGCAACGCCCTGGCAGCCATCGCTCTGGCAGACTGCCTGTCTGTTGACCGGGCTGACGTCTCAGAAGCCCTGGCGGACTTCTCCGGAACGGCCAGACGGTTTGAATATAAGGGTTCTGTGGGCGGCGTCACTATAATAGATGATTATGCGCATCACCCCACGGAAATTACCGCAACTTTGTCCGCTGCCGGGAAATACCCCCATAAGACGCTCTGGTGCGTCTTTCAGCCCCATACCTATTCCAGGACAAAGGCGCTCCTGAAGGACTTTGCCGAAGCTCTCTCTCTGGCTGACAAAGTTGTCCTGGCCGATATTTACGCTGCCAGAGAAACCGACAACTTGGGCATAAGTTCCGAAACCCTCCAAAATGAAATAAAGGCGCTGGGACATGAATGCTTTTATTTCCCCTCTTTTGATGAGATAGAAAATTTTCTGTTAGAAAATTGCATAAACGGTGATTTGTTGATAACTATGGGCGCGGGCGACGTGCTGAAAATCGGTGAAAATCTCCTGGGTTTATAGTTGTCCACATTATCCACAGGACGGATTCCGGACAATCCTTTCCGGCCTGTGGATATTACACCTCATAACTGTGCATAACCCCTTTGCCTGCTTTGTTGTAAAGTATCCCCCCGGCCAAAAATTATCCACATTGTCCACACAATCCACATTTAAGGGGAATTTGGACAGCCACAGGGGTTTCGGGAATTTGACTATTTCTTTTTTGAAAACCTTATGCTATACTTGGTCTACTGCGTGAGATTCATTCCCCGCAGCAATTAAAAACAAGGAAGTGCAGCTGATGGCCGGTTTGACGATTTATAAGGATAATACTGTGGATTTTACTGCTGTGTCCAATCTTTTTATTGATGAATATATGAAGGACGCCAACGACGCGCAGCTGAAGATCTACCTTTATCTGCTCCGCATGATGAACGCACAGCTGGCTACCAGTGTGTCTGATATTGCGGACAAGTTTAACCACACGGAAAAGGATGTGGTGCGCGCTTTAAAATATTGGGAGAAAGCCGGCCTGCTGGCTCTGGATTTTGACAAGAGCAAGAACCTTGTGGGTATCCATATCCATGACCTGAACAATACCGGACAGGCGGAGAACCGGGCCGCCGTGCCCTCCACTTTTGTTCCCGTACCTTCGGCGCAGCCGGCTGTAGTCGCTGCCGAAGCGGAGGCAGCCGGAATCAATACGGTTTCCTTCAGCGCTCAGGCTTATTCTGCCACGCCGGAGGGTTCTGTCGAAAATACTCTTCCCCTGAGTAAACCCGCCTATTCTGCGGAACAGCTCCGGGAATTTAAGAATCGTCAGAATACCTCTCAGCTTTTGTTTGTAGCAGAGTCTTATATCGGCAGACCTCTGACGCCCGCAGAGATGAAGACTATTCTGTACTTTACCGATGTGCTGCGTTTTTCTGACGATCTGATTGATTATCTGCTGCAGTATTGCGTGGAGCGCGGCAAGAAAGATTTCAAATACATAGAAAAAGTGGCGGTAAGCTGGGCGGAACAGGGCATCACTACTCCAAAGCAGGCTCAGAAGGCGGCTTCCCGCTATGATAAGAATGTGTATGCCATCATGAACGAGTTGGGAAAAAGCAATGCGCCTACTCCCAGGGAAGCGGAATATATTATGCGCTGGATTCAGGAATACGGATTTTCCAACGATATTATTTTTGAAGCGTGCGAACGCACGGTTCTGGCAACCGACAAAAACCGCTTTGAGTATGCCGAGCGCATTCTGCAAAGCTGGCACGAACAAAACGTACATCATAAGTCCGATATATGCAAAATAGACGAGCTTTATCAGCAGCGCAGGAAAAACACCTCTTCCACGGCTGCCGCCCGTCAATACCCTAACCGGTTCAGCCAGTTTACACAGAACACTTATGATTTTGATGCTCTGGAGAAGGAACTGCTGAGCAACTAAAAGGAGAATTTTCGTGGCACTTACCAATTCGCAATACCAGGCAATCATCAGGGACTATGATTCCATCAGAGACAATAACCGCTTTGTCCTGGAAACCAGACAGGAGCAGGTGTGGCAGGCTGTGCCCGAATACCGCGCTCTGGAGGAATCCATCGGTTCTCTGTCCGTCTCCGCCGCCAGAGCCATGCTGGAAGGCGAGACCGACGCCCGTGACAGACTTCACAAATCTCTGGCAGAAATCAAACAGCGGCAGCGGCAGCTTCTGACGGCTGCCGGCTTTCCTGACGACTATCTTGACCCTGTCTATCTCTGTCCCCTTTGCCGGGACACCGGATACATCCTCTCAGAAGACGGCCTGAAGCAGAAATGCTCCTGCTTCCGTCAGCGTGAAATTTCCGTCTTATATTCACAGTCGCATATTCAGGAGATGGTGGCAAAGGAAAATTTTTCCACCCTTTCCACCGAATATTATCAGGGCGAGGATTTGCGGCATTTTGAAGCTGCTGTGGACTTATGCCGGGAATTCATAAAAAACTTCAGGAAAGACTACCGTAATATCCTTTTTTATGGTACAGTAGGTACTGGCAAAAGCTTTTTATCCGGATGTATTGCCAAGGAACTGATGGATACGGGATGCTCCGTCATCTATTTCAGCGCCGCCGGACTTTTTGATTTATTTGCGCGTTATTCCTTTGATTATAAGGAGAAGGCGGCATTTCAGGATTTCTGCGAGGATATATACAGCTGCGATTTGCTGATTATTGACGATTTGGGGACGGAAATCACCAATGCTTTCATTGCCTCCCAACTGTTCTCCTGCCTGAACGAGCGACGCCTTCGGAAAAAATCCGTCCTTATCTCCACCAATCTCAGCCTTGAGGAGATTCGGGACCGGTATTCGGATCGCATTTTTTCCAGAATTACAAGCTCCTTTGCCCTTTGCAAGCTGACCGGCCGGGACATTCGTATTTATAAGAAAAGGGCACAGAACACATCCGCAGCAACAAGATAAGGAAAGATGAGGATTATTGCATGGGCAGCCGTGAAGAAAAAAGAAATTTGGAAACCATTCCCGTAGGTTCTCTGGGGATCATTGCCCTGGAAGGATGCCGCTCCCTGGGCGAAAAGGTGGATCAGTACCTTGTAAAATGGCGGGCGGAAAGAGAGAGCGAACACAAGGAATCTCTTGCATTCGCCGGTTACCAGCGGGATTCCTATCTGCTTGACGCCAAGGTTCCCCGTTTCGGCTCCGGTGAGGCAAAGGGAATGATTATGGAATCCGTCCGGGGCGATGATATTTATCTGCTGGTGGATGTATGTAATTATTCGCTGACCTATTCCCTGTGCGGTCATGAAAATCATATGTCTCCCGACGACCATTATCAGGACTTAAAAAGAATTATTGCCGCAGTAGGCGGCAAGGCCCGGCGCATTACGGTGATTATGCCTTTTCTCTATGAAAGCAGGCAGCATAAGAGAACGGCAAGGGAGTCCCTGGACTGCGCTCTGGCCCTGCAGGAGCTGGTGCAGATGGGCGTTGACAATATCATTACCTTCGACGCCCACGACCCCCGGGTGCAGAACGCCATTCCCCTCCACGGCTTCGAGACGGTGCAGCCTGCGTATCAGTTCATCAAGGGACTGCTTCGCAATGTAAAGGATTTGAAGCTGGACGCCGATCACATGATGGTAATCAGTCCCGATGAGGGCGGTATGAGGCGCGCTATCTATATTGCCAATGTGCTTGGACTGGACATGGGTATGTTCTACAAGCGGCGGGATTACACAAAAGTCGTGGACGGCAGAAATCCCATTGTTGCCCATGAATTCCTGGGATCCAGTGTGGAAGGCAAGGATATGATTATCATTGACGACATGATTTCCTCCGGCGAAAGCGTCCTGGAGGTTGCCGCTGCCCTGAAGGCCAGAAAGGCCAACCGGATTTTTGTCTTTGCCACCTTCGGCCTGTTTACCAGCGGCCTGGACAAATTTGACAGGGCTTTTGAAAACCGCGTTATCGATAAGGTGCTGACCACGAACCTGATTTACCAGACTCCCGAACTGCTGCAGAGAGAATGGTACGTCAGCTGTGACCTGAGCAAATACATAGCCTATATCATTGACACGCTGAACCACGATTCCTCCATCAGCGATCTGCTGAATCCCAATGAGAGAATCCAGAACATTGTCTCAAAATACAAAACGGGGGAACTACAGTAAACAGAACCGCAATAAATAAGGTTACAATAAAGAAGATTACAGTAAAAGAGGCTGCAGTATAATGAACAGATTTTCGGTAAAACAACTGACATTGACAGGCTTGATGGCCGCTGTCCTGTGTATCCTCGGCCCCTGGACAATCAGCATTCCCGTCAGCCCTGTTCCCATTTCGCTGGGGATGCTGGGCATCTATTTTGTGACATCCGTGCTGGGCATGAAGCCGGGCACTGTCAGCGTGTTGATTTATATTCTCATGGGCCTTGTGGGGGTTCCCGTATTTACAGGCTTTACCGCCGGTCCCGGCAAGCTTCTTGGCCCCACCGGCGGCTACATCATCGGCTATATTTTTATGGCGCTGATTTGCGGATTTTTCGTTGACAAATACAGTGGGAGTACGCCTCTGTATTTTCTGGGAATGCTTCTGGGAACCGCCGTATGCTACTTTTTCGGCACCCTGTGGCTTGCCCGCCAGATGCAGTATACCTTTTTCCAGGCTCTTATGGCGGGCGTAATTCCCTACATCCCCGCCGACCTGGCAAAGCTGGTTATCGCAAGAGTGGTTGGGGTTCAGCTGCGCAGGCGGCTTGTAAATGCCGGACTGCTTATGGCAGAATAAATATGAAATACCGAGAGTTCGAAACCTTCCTCTCGTAAAACAAAACTAAAGGAGAAAAGAATATGAGAAACAAAAAAGTACTGTTCATCGTCCAGGCGGCTGTGATTGCCGCCGTCTATGTGGTGCTGACTTATTTTATAAGCGCCTTCAACCTGGCCTCCGGCGCCATTCAGGTTCGTATTTCCGAAGCCCTCTGCATCCTTCCCTTTTTTACCCCCGCGGCCATACCCGGACTTTTCTTGGGCTGCCTGCTCAGCAACCTCCTCACCGGATGCATTATCTGGGATGTAGTGTTCGGCAGCCTGGCTACGCTGTTAGGGGCGCTTGGCACCTGGCTGATATCCGGCAGGCCCCGGCAGGGAAACAGCGGCCCTTCCTCCGGAAAGGCAAAATGGCTGGCTCCGCTGCCCCCTATTGCAGCGAACACCCTCATCGTCCCCTTCGTACTGTACTATGCGTACCACTTCCCCGGCTCTGTTCCCTACTTTATGCTGACCGTAGGTATGGGGGAAATCATTTCCTGCGGTATTCTGGGGTTCCTTTTGCTGAATGTGCTGAACCGGTATAAAAAATATATCTTTATTTGCTGATTCTGCTGTAAGTGATAAAGCAGTTGCCGTTTTCCGCAAACCACTCCGTGGAGTCGTTCATCCCCTTTTTATAAAGGGTTCCGGTGGACGGCTCCATAATCACCACATTGTACTCGTTAAATCCTGTAATAAGCACGGCCTCCCCATCCTCAAGAAGAGCCAGTACCGGGATGTCCCTGTTCACATAGTACAGCATGGCGTCCAGACTGCAGCCGGTCATGTCCAGAATCTTTGCATCCTCCAGATTGTCCTCCAGTACCTCCAGCACTGTCTGCCCTTGGGCAAGCAGATACTCCGAATTACGCACAAGTCCCTCAAACCGGAATATGGTATCCAGACATACTGCCAGACTGTTCTTTTCCTCTGTGACGGAAGCTTCCTTGATTGCCATAATCTGATTTCTGACAACCCTGTTTCCCTTCAGCCAGATGCGTTCTCCGCTTTCATTTACTACCACGCCGGAAAGCTCATAGGCCCGGTTTACCGCCCCGGCAGGAGACAGAAAGATGCCGTCAATACCGTAAGCTCCGTATACATAATATCTGTCCAGCTCTCTTTCACTGTCAAGGGAAAGGGTTCTCCCTCCCTCATACACCACTTCCTTGGGGGTTAAGATCATGATGCTTTTGGCGTCAATGGTGTTTCTGGTCTGAATCTGGACATATCGCTCATAAACATCAATATCCGCCGCCACAACCACGTTTTTCCCCGCCGCTGTCTCCACATTATTCATGATATGGTCCCGGTCCGCCTGCCTGTAATCTCCCGCTTCTGTTTTCTCCAGGCGCTCCAGCACAATCTGGTTGTCCTCCACCCTGCAATCCGTAACATATATGCCGGGCCGGCTGTACTCCTTCAGCAGCACGCCCTCCGAATTGCAAATACAGATTTTGTACATGGGAAAAAAGAGAACTCCGGAGTTTTCCTCCACAATATCCTCCGTCCTGGCAACCCCGTAAATAATATCCTCCTGCATAAAGCCCAGCGGCATAATCGCCTCGCCCTCTGCAACGGTAACCGCATTTCCGGTGCCAAGATTCAGGTTTCTGATATTTAAAACAGCACTGTGGTATCTGTCCTCCCCCTCCGGCCATATGACAATCTTATGATCCTCCGATACCCACAGGCTCTCATCCTGCACTATATCAATCAGCTTTGTACAGGTTCTCTTCCCAATGTCAATGTTATATACGGTATGATTCAAATTCAGATAAAGCTGGCCGTCTCTGTTCAGGTAGAGCAGCTGCTCCATCTCCGCCGCCAGCACCGCATAAGTTCTGTCTGAGGGAATGTATATCAGCTCTTCTATAGTGTTCAGGCTGCTGTTGTAGGTGTAAATCTGGACTCCCACCTCTCCCTCATGCCTGCCCCTGTTCATGTACCCGTAGACCGCAAACTGTGCGTTCCCCCCCTCATCCACATCCAGGATCTTTATGGAATGCTGGCCGTATATCGTCCTTCTGTCCGCATTTTCGCTGTCATAAAAACCGAAGATTACCGTAAGCTTGTTATTGTTGACATCATAGCTGAACAGGCGGTTGGCCGATTCAAACAGCACAATATTTCCGTCCTCGCTTTCCAACATATCAACATCCACATCTGCAATTCCCAGCAGAAGCTTATCATTGCCGTACATATCCTCCGGATTGGTTACCTGGGTCATGGTCCGCTCATAATCCAGAAGGTACATCCTCTCCGGAGAATAGCGGATCCGAAAATATTCCTCCACCAGATAATAGGTTCTGTCCCCATCCGATGAGGTGGACACTACATAGTCTCCGGTAAAGGAGGCCGTCTGGCTGGCAATCTCCTGCAGCCGGAACACCGGTTCCGCCTCTTCCCTGACATTCAGTTCCCCCCAGGTAATCTGCCGGAAGCTGCTGTGGATATTTACCTTGTGAAAGCTGCTGTTATCCTCCAGCTTATAATCCGTCTCCAGATACTTAGTCAGCTCCCGCGCCGCCTCCCGGTCATAGAGCCGTCTGTGAAAATCTATGCAGAAATCCAGCTTTTCCGCCGCATGCAGGCTTTCGCTCCAGATGACCCGGGTATAATAATAAACCTGCCTGCTCTCCTCCAGCTCCAGAATCACTGCAAGAGAATATTCCTCATCACTGTCAATCAAATCCTTCAGCGCAAAATTACCGCTGATTTGGTTTTTTCTTGTGGTATAATCCGTAATTTCCCTGTTTTCTATCAAACGGGAGCCGTCTATGCTCCTGACCTCTATGAAAATACCCGTCACCTTTTCCCCGAAGGTATCAATGGTAAAGCCGGTGTCCCTGTCAGCCCCCAGGATTGTCACCGCATCCCGCTGAAAGGCCACATCCATGGCCTGGGCATACCCGTGAAGCTGATTATATGCCACCCCATCCATTTCCATGGTAATCAGCGGAAACCCGGCACGGGACATCTCAACAGTCAGGTTATCGTGGCCCTTATTCATGATTCTGCTGACGACAACCAGCGTCAGAATAAACACGGCAATGAAGGCAGCCGCCTTTATAATGCCTTTTTTCATAAACTACTCCCCGGCAATCCTTATCTGAGGAATCGCCTTCCGCCATGACGGCGCTTGTAAATTTCATTAAACAAAAGTACCTGTATCATATCCTCTGAGGGCGGATTTTCTTCTTCCTTTTTCATGATGGTAAAGATGGAGCCCGCCAGTGCTCTGAGACTGCACCTGTCGGGATACTCGTCGTAAATCATGCTGCCTTCGTAATCCGCTTTGTCCAACACCTCCGCAACCCGGCGCTGGCAGCGCTTTACATCGTCAGGATACAACTGCTGCAGATATTCCAGATCCCGAAGCAGCATTGCCTCCTGGCCCGGACCGAAATAACCGGGATATGTCATATAAAAAGGAAGGGGCCCATTCCAGCCCCTTACCTTTTGTTCCGGCATTGGCTGTAACAGTTTAGAGTGAAATTCCATAAGCTTTCCTCGAAAAGAATCTTTTTTACAGCATATGCACATTCACATCCAATCGTTACTGCCCATGCCCCTTATCTTAATGCCTGAATCCGTGCAACCGCTCTCTGAAGTGCAGTTTCCGCTCTCGCCAGGTCAGTTTCCGCAGTCTTGCTCCGCAGTCTTTCCTCCGCCCGCTCCCTGGCCGCCTGTGCACGTTCCTCATCAATTTCCTCCGGCCATTCGATAATTTCAGCCAGAATCGTCACACGCTCCGGAAGAATCTCGGCAAATCCCGCATGGAGCGCCGCCACCTTGTCTCCCTCCGGCTCCGTGATGTCTAAAATTCCCGGCTTCACAATCACCGTCAGCGGCACATGTCCCGGCAGTACGCCGATTTCGCCCTCTGTCGTGTTAAATTCCACCATATTCACCTGATTCTCATAAAACAATCTCTCAGGCGTAATGATGCGTAGAAGAAAGCTGTTACTGTCTGCCATTTTCAGCTACCTCCCGTTATTTGGACATTTTTGCAGTCACATCATCGATACTTCCCACGTTCAGGAAATAGCTTTCGGGAACATCATCATGCCTGCCCTCCAGAATCTCCCGGAAACCGCGGATTGTCTCATTGATGGGCACATATTTCCCTTCCAGGCCGGTAAACTGTCCTGCCACGAAGAAAGGCTGGGACAGGAACCTCTGCACTTTACGGGCGCGGGATACCACCAGCTTGTCTTCCTCAGACAGCTCATCCATACCAAGGATAGCGATAATATCCTGCAGCTCCTTATATCTCTGCAGGATCTCCTGCACACCTCGCGCGGTTCTGTAATGCTCCTCGCCCACGATTCTGGGATCCAGAATACGGGAGGTAGACTCCAGCGGATCCACCGCAGGATAAATACCCAACTCAACGATGGAACGGGACAGAACGGTAGTCGCGTCCAGATGGGCAAAGGTAGTTGCAGGCGCCGGGTCAGTCAGGTCGTCCGCAGGCACATATACTGCCTGAACCGATGTAATGGAACCGTTTCTCGTGGATGTGATACGCTCCTGCAGCGCGCCCATCTCCGTCTGCAGAGTGGGCTGAT
Organism: Acetatifactor muris; assembly: GCA_023664365.1. Classification (GTDB taxonomy): domain Bacteria; phylum Bacillota; class Clostridia; order Lachnospirales; family Lachnospiraceae; genus Acetatifactor; species Acetatifactor muris_B. The sequence goes on from JAMPFR010000008.1 coordinate 48,498, forward strand.
AACCCACCGCAGAGGGCATACGTCCAAGCAGTGCAGACACCTCGCTGCCCGCCTGGGTGAAACGGAAGATATTGTCAATGAAGAGCAGCACATCTTTTCCGCCCTTGTCACGGAAATACTCCGCCATCGTCAGACCGGTCAGGCCCACACGCATTCTTGCCCCGGGGGGCTCATTCATCTGTCCGAACACCATGGTGGTCTTCTCGATAACGCCGGACTCCGTCATTTCATGATACAGGTCATTTCCCTCACGGGTACGCTCACCTACGCCGGTAAATACGGAATAACCGCCGTGCTCCGTGGCAATATTACGAATCAGCTCCTGAATCAGAACCGTCTTTCCCACACCGGCGCCGCCAAACAGGCCAATCTTACCGCCCTTCTGATAAGGACAGAGCAAATCTACTACCTTGATACCCGTCTCCAGCAGCTCCGTCTCCGTTGACTGCTCCTCAAACTTGGGAGCGGGCCTGTGAATGGGCTCATAGGTCACTCCTTCCGGAGCGGGCTTGTTGTCTATAGGCTGTCCCAAAACGTTGAAAATACGTCCCAGAGTATTCTCGCCCACCGGAACGGAAATGGGAGCGCCCGCAGCAATCGCATCCATACCTCTTACCAGTCCGTCGGTACTGCCCATTGCAATACATCTGACCGTGTCGTCACCCAGATGCTGGGATACCTCCACTGTCAGCTCACCGCCGTCTCTGGTAGGAATACGAATTGCTTCGTTAATTTCGGGAAGGCTGCCCTGGTCAAAGCGTATGTCAAGCACCGCGCCAATGACCTGAGTCACCTTACCTCTGTTTTCTCCTGCCATTTTAGCCTCCTTATTTTCTCTTTTTCTGCCGGACTTATCCTATTGCCTCCGCACCGGCGATAATTTCTGTCAATTCCTGTGTAATAGAGCCCTGACGAGCCCTGTTATACTTCAGCGTCAAATCGCTTATCATTTCTTCCGCATTGCTGGTAGCATTATCCATCGCCTGCATACGCGCACCGTTTTCGCTGGCCACAGCCTCCATCAAAGCACCGTAAATCAGGCTTGTCACATACTTGGGGATAATCATGTCCAGAGCCTCCACGTCCTCCGGCTCAAAGTTCATGATGGCCGAAGCACCGCTTTCCTTCTCGTCGGCTTCACCCGCCACCTCCACAGGCAGCAGCTTCAGCAGGGTAGGCACATGGCTCACCGTATTTTTAAAAGCGGTGTAGGCCAGATAAATCTCGCTTATCTCCCCGTCTGCATAGGCTTTTAAGAGCGGCTCCGAAACTTCCATTGCGTCCGCATAGGAAGGGCTTTCCACAATATCGTTGTTACACTCCCTCACCTCATACCCGTGCCGCAGAAAGGTTTCACGGCCCTTGCTTCCGATGGTGTACACCAACAGATCTTCCTTTGTCCACTCCGGATGCCTGGTAACCAGCTTTTCCACATTGGAGTTATAGCCGCCTGCCAGACCTCTGTTGCCGGTGATAACGATAACAGCCTTCTTTCCGGATTCTCCGGACGTCAGATACCTGTGCTCCACATGGCCCACACGCTTCAGGATGCTGTTCACCGTATCATACATACAGTTGAAATATTCCCTGGAACGCTCCGCATTTGCCCTGGCACGCTGCAGCTTTACGGTGGACACCAGCTTCATAGCCTTTGTAATCTGCTGAGTGCCCTGGATACTGCTCTTTCGACGCTTTATGTCACGCATTGATGCCATATCTTACATCTCCTTGCATCTTAATTTTATGCTTTGCCTGCTGCCGTAAACGTCTTTATGAACTCCGTAAGCGCCTTCTTTAAGATATCTTCCGTAGCCTCGGAAATCACCTTCTCAGCGGCGATGTTTGCGGGAACCTCAGGATATTTTGTATCCAGGAACTCGAAGAACTCTGTCTCAAATCGGGTAATATCCTCCACCGGCACATCCAGCAGATACTTATTGGTGACGGCATAGATGATGATAACCTGATACTGTACAGGCATAGGCTTATACTGAGGCTGCTTCAGCACCTCTTTAATCCTCTCACCCTGGGCCAGCTTTTCCTTGGTATCATTGTCCAGCTCGGAACCAAACTGCGCGAAGGATGCAAGCTCTCTGTACTGTGCAAGCTCTGTACGGATAGGCGCTGCAATCTTCTTCATAGCCTTAATCTGCGCCGCGCCGCCCACACGGGATACGGAAAGACCCGCGTTGACTGCGGGACGGAAGCCGGAGTTGAACATTTCCGTCTCCAGGTAAATCTGCCCGTCTGTAATGGAGATGACGTTGGTAGGGATGTACGCGGACACATCGCCCGCCTGGGTCTCAATGATAGGAAGCGCCGTCAGGGAACCTCCGCCGTACTCTGCGCTCATTCTGGCCGCTCTCTCCAACAATCTCGAATGCAGGTAGAACACATCTCCGGGATATGCCTCACGCCCGGGGGGACGACGAAGCAGCAGGGAGAGTGTACGGTATGCGGTGGCATGCTTGCTCAGGTCATCATACACCACCAGCACATCCTGTCCCTTCTCCATCCACTCCTCACCGATGGCACAGCCTGAGTAAGGAGCAATGTACTGCAGCGGGGCAAGGTCGCTGGCCGTGGATACCACTACGGTAGTATACGCCATGGCGCCGTGCTCCTCCAAAGTCTTCACAATATTCGCAATCGTGGAAGCCTTCTGGCCGATTGCCACATAGATACACTTTACGTCCTGACCCTTCTGGTTGATAATCGTATCGATAGCGATAGCCGTCTTACCTGTCTGACGGTCTCCGATAATCAGCTCACGCTGGCCTCTGCCGATAGGAATCATGGCGTCGATTGCCTTGATACCTGTCTGAAGCGGTGTGTCAACCGCCTGTCTGGTAATGACGCCGCTTGCCACACGCTCAATCTTGCGGTAGCTGTCCGTCTGAACGGGTCCCTTGCCGTCGATGGGCTGCCCCAGCGAGTTCACTACACGTCCCAGCAGGGCGTCGCCCACAGGAACCTCAACCACCCGCCCGGTAGTCTTGACAGTGTCGCCTTCGTTGATGTTTTTCGCACTGCCGAGAAGAACCACGCCGACATTATCCTCTTCCAGATTCAACACCATGCCGTATACTTCTCCGGGAAACTCAAGCAGCTCGCCCTGCATGGCCTTTTCCAGTCCATGGACACGGGCAATACCGTCTGCCACCTGGATGACAGTACCCACGTCTGATACATCCAGCGTGGACGCATACCGCTTAATCTGATCCTTGATAACTGAACTTATTTCTTCCGGTTTTAAATTCATGGATCTGTCGCACCTTTCTTCCAACCGGTTATCCCAGCTGGATTTGTAATAATTGTTTTGTCAAACTGTCCAACTTTGTGCGGATACTGCTATCCACAACCCTGTCGCCTATACGGATAACCATTCCCCCGATGAGGGAAGCGTCCGTGTTAAAATTCATTTCCATCTCTCTGCAGCCGCTGGTCTGAAGCAGTCTTGACTCAACTGCAGACTTCTGTGACGGCGAGAGCTCCAGCGCGGTAGTTACATACGCAGTGCCAATCTTTTTCTGCTCCTTTACCTTATCGGTATAGTAGTCGAAAACCGCCGGCAAATCCCGGTAGCGCTCCTTGGAAACAATAATCTCCAGAAAATTCACCAGCTCCTCGCTGACGCGCCCTCTGAAAACCGTATCCACTACCTGCAGCTTCTCCTGCTTGGGAATGCCCGGGTGCTTCATCAGCTCGTCAAACCGGGGATTCTCCGCAAGTATGTTCCTGACTGCGCTTATCTCCTCCAGAATCTCTCCAGCCCTGTCCCCGCCGGATTCCATAGCCGCTTCGAACAAGGCCTCACCATATATCTTGGATACTAACTTAGCCATGTCTTATCACCTATTTCCTTTAAGGTTTCATCAATCAGCTGGTTTTGCACGGTAGTGTCAATGGATGCGGACACCACCTTTCCGGCCATGATAGCCGCCACTGCAACAATCTCCCGCTTTACTTCGTCGGAAATCTTCTGCTTTTCAAGCTCGGCCTCCGTCTTTGCCCGATCCAGAATGCGTGCTGCTTCTTCCTTTGCCTGGGCAATGATCTGGTTCTCATTGTTCAGCGCCTTTTTCCGGGCTTCGCTTAAGATAGCCTCTGCTTCTTTGTCGATTTCCTTCAGCCTGCTCTCATATTCTTCCTTCAGGCGTCCTGCCTCGTCCATGTCCTGTCTGGCCGTCTCCAGCTCCGAGCGTATCTTCTCCTTACGGCTGTTCAGCATCTTTCTTGCCGGATTGAACAGAAAATAACTCATGATCAGGAACAGCGCAAACATTGCTATAATGAGCAGACAGGCATCAGCAATCAGCTGCCAGTCCAAATCAAACAGTCTTGACAGCGACGGGCTTTCTGTTAAAAGTATCATTCTCTGCCTCCTTTCTGCCTTTTATAAGCTTAACGCTATGCCGCCTAAGCTTAGGGCAGAAGGGGCTTCAGGAATAACAGAAGGAACGCAATCAACAGACCGTACAGACCTGTGGTCTCGGCAACTGCCTGACCAAGCAGCATCATGGTTCTGATCTGCGACTGTGCGCCGGGGTTACGTCCTACTGCTGCTGCAGCATGTCCTGCCGCAATACCCTGTCCGATACCAGGTCCGATGCCGGCGATAACCGCCAGGCCTGCACCGATTGCCGAGCAACCTAAAATAAAGTTTTCATTGAAGTCCATTCTTTTTTCCTCCTAAATTTTAGTAAAATCATCTTCTTGTTCCATCACCTATCTCATTTGCGACGTAGGTCATGGTCAACATACAGAATACATACGTTTGAATTGCTCCCGAGAACAAATCAAAATACACATGCAGCGCGGCCGGCCACAGAGTGGCGAACCAGCCCAGCAGGCCGTACACAAGCGCCATCATTGCCGTTCCCGACAGGACATTTGCAAACAGACGCAAAGAAAGGGAAACCGGCACAGCCAGGTTACTGATAACATTAATCGGAACCCAGATCGGCAGCCATTTGGGAAGGGGTGAACAATAATCTTCCCAGATTGTCAGCGGTTTCTGATATTTCCACTTGTTGATGCGGATCAGCATAAAGGTAATCAGGGCAAGCGGCAGTGTCACTCCGTAATCCGCAGTAGGCGGACGCAGACCAAAAAGGCCTGAAATGTTGCTGACCAGAATGAAGATAAAGACGGTGCCGATGTAGTTGTAATACTTCGGCGCCGACGCCTCCATGGAGACATCCACCATGCCGTCAAGCTTTTCAACAATCAGCTCCACCACATTCTGGAAACCACCGGGCACCTCGGATGCCTTTGCCATACATCGCTTCGCCGCAACGGCAAAAACAATCAGAATCAGCATGACAAACAATACGCATACGTGTGTAGTTGTTATCCAGACAGTATGTCCGAAAAAGGAATACTGAAAGACTCCGTGAATCATAAAATCCACGTCGCCGCCACCGGATAACAAAATCCCATGCTCCATACTCTCACCTCCTCTTCTCTCGTATTTTGTTTACCCGGAGAGCTTTTACACTCTCCTTAAGAGGCTTCTTCCGGCTCCCGGCTCTCCTCTTCGGGAAGGGCCTGAGGCACGGGATCCGTCTCATGAAACAACATATTATAGAATTTATGGGTAAACGGCTGCAGATAAGCCGTTATCTTCAGGCTCATGTATCCCAGGAACACAATCAGGGTGTCCATTACATCCGTCACTGAGACAATTGCCAGAATCACTATCACCATCAGATAGCGAAATACATACCCACGGGTAATTATCTTCGACGCAGCCCCGCCGTCCTGCAGGGCTCTGTCCAGGGTTCTTGCCATGTGGACGCTGGCCGTCACCGCAAACAAAATGCCGAACCAGAGGCTTGAGGCATATCTCAGCTGATCCTTTGTAAAAAAGGCTCCCGCCACCTGACATACAATGCCGTACAGCAGCATGCCTGTATGCATTTCCAGCAGCGTTCTATCTGCCCTCTTCAGATATTTTATCATCTTTCCCGTCTTCATCCCCGTCTATCTTCTTCACCAGGCGGTAAACTCCCTGACATCCTGCCACAGCCCCCACAAAAAACAGGATTACCGTGAGGAAGGAGGTTCCAAGCCTTCGGTCAAGCCACAGCCCCAGGGCGGTAGTCATCCCCACGGAGGAAATCATAACCAGACCCAGCTGTGTAATCAGAGGTAATATTTTAAAGGTTTCTTTTTTTTCATCTTTTCGATGTTTCATAGCTTCCATTATATCCAATTTTTTCAAAAAAGTCTAGAAATATTTACAGATTACCATTGACTCTTTCACCTGACGGTTGTAGTATTTGTACAAAGTTTGCGAAAGGAACCGCAGAGCCATGAATATCCGTATTGCCGCGCCCCGGGACGCCGGTGAGCTGCTTGACGTCTACGCTCCCTATGTGGAACACACCCACATAACCTTTGAGTATGAGGTTCCCTCCCCGGAGGAATTTGCGAACCGTATCCGGCATACCCTGGAAAAATATCCCTACCTGGCAGCGGAGGAGGACGGGGTTATTCTCGGATACGCCTACGCTTCGGCATTCAAAGGCCGGGCGGCTTATGACTGGTCTGTGGAAACCTCCGTCTATGTGCGGGAGAGCTGTACCGGAAGAGGGATCGGCGCGGCGCTGTACAATGCCCTGGAGGAGCTTCTGCGCAGACAGCATATCTGTAATCTGTGCGCCTGCATCGCCTGGCCGCATCCTGCCAGCGTTGCCTTTCACGAACATTTCGGCTACCGCACCGTGGCGCACTTCCATGCCTCAGGCTTTAAGAAAGGTAAATGGTACGATATGATATGGATGGAAAAGGAGCTGTGTCCCCACATGGTTCCCCCCATGCCGTTTATACCGTTTCCGCAGTTAGGCGCGCCGCAGAGCAGCTAGTCCTTCTGCCGGCAGCGGATCGTGCAGTCCGCCGGAAGTTCAGCGCTTCCGGCCATATATTGACAGAAAGGGGTTCTCCTATGAATCAGATTTCAGGACTATACCGACGCAGATTAATTCCTCCGGAGTGCATTCTGCTGAAGGACGATATCATTGTGGAGCAGAATGATGAATTTATTGTAACCAAATGGAACACAATCCGTCCGAAACCGAATTTTTCCCACGGCTGCTCCTGCTATTTTCTGCGGGAGGGTATCAAGGTCAGCAAGATATACAGGGCGGACGGCACGCTGCTGTACTGGTACTGCGACATTGTGGATTACAGCTTTGACCCGGCACAGGCCGCTCTGACGGTTACGGATCTGCTTGTGGACGTAATACTCTATCCCGACGGGCATATGGAGGTAGTGGATCTGGACGAGCTGGCGGAGGCCATGGAGCGGGATCTGATCACAAAAGAGCAGATGACCACCTGCCTGCGCAATCTGAATCATCTGCTCACTGTTATCTACCGTGATAAATTTGACAGGCTTCAGGCCCGTCTGAACAGCCTTGGGCTGTAACCGTCTAATAAAAAATATGCCCGCCGATGCTGATTCCCGTCAGCCCCGGAATGGGCGTGCGGAAAAAGACGCAGTTTCCCACGTTAGTCATACCGGACATAGCTTCATCCGCGGCCCGGTAACAGCTTTCCGTGGCTCTGTTCGACGCCAGCGCCAGTTCCAGTCTGCCGCTGGCAACCGGCGAAAACTGTTTTCTCTGATAAATAACCCCTACCACGGAATCGGGGAATTTGGAACTCAGCACTCTGTTTATCACCACGCTGCCCACCGCCAGCTGGCCCGCATAGGGTTCTCCTCCTGCTTCGCAGTAAATCAGGTTTGCCAGCAGCTTACGATCTCCCTCGCTGAAGGTCACCTCTGAAATATCCCGCCAGGCCGCGTTTGCCGCTGCCTGAGACAGGGCGATCTCCTCCGCCAGCTTTTTCCGCAGATACTCCAGATTTTCTTCTTCCTTTTTGAGCTTCTCCTCTACTTCCCGCGCCCGCTTCTCCGCTTCCTCAATCTGATCTCCGTAGTTCGCAATGGCATTGGAGGTTCGGCTGATCAGGCCCAAAACCGTTTCCTGTTCCGCCTCCGCCTGCAGCTTCAGCATATCCAGCTCATTTTTTTCTCCCTGAAGCCGGGCTTCCTGCTCTTCGATATAAATGCGGGTGGCCCTGTACTCCTCCATCTTCCGCTGCTCGTAAATCGCTACCTTTTCAATGAAATCCGCCGCATTCAGAATGCCTGCAAGACTTTTTTCCTTCAGCAGCGCATTGAGATAACTGTCCTCATTCATCTCATACAGCGCCCGGGCCCTGTCCACCATACATTCATACTGCCACTGCTCCGTGGCTCTGGCTTCCTCCAACGCCGCCCGGGTATCCGCAATCTCCTGCTCCTTGTCCCGAATCTGCTGCTCCAGGCTTTCCAGATTGGCCGCCACCTGATTCAGCTGTTCATTCAGATTATTCAGTTCTCTCTGCAGAGCCTTCTGCTCCCCCTGGAGCCCTTCCAGCGCTTCCTCGTTTTCGTTCCTCTGCTCCTCCAGTTCCTGCCGCCGCTCCTCGGCTTCATTGATCTGCTGCTGGGTACTGGAAGCTGCAGATACCACAAGGGTACCGGGGAAAATCTTCAACCCGGCGTTTTCCGTTCCGCCGATCCTTTCCGACTCCCCGGAAAATCCCCCGGCTAACAATACCGCTGTCAGCAAAACAGCCGTCCTTCTCTTCCAGACCTTCAACTGCTGCAACCTGCCTTTCCTCAAACCTGAATATGTATCTGCCGCCCCGTGTGGGAGTAAGGCACATACTGTACTCCCGCCGCGTCAAACATTCTCTTGGACGCCCGGTTTCCCGGCGTTCCCTCATACTTATCGCTGTCGTACACCACTGTCCGGATGCCCGCCTGTATAATAGCCTTCGCGCACTCGTTGCAGGGAAACAGGGATACATATATCTTCGTTCCCTCCAGAGAGCCTCCTCTGTAGTTTAAAATGGCGTTCAGCTCGCTGTGCGTGACAAAGGGATACTTTGTATCCAGCTCTTCCCCTTCTCTGTCCCAGGGAAACGCATCGTCCGAACAGCCCATGGGAAATCCGTTGTAGCCCATGGACAGTATCTTGTTGTCATTGCTGACAATACACGCTCCCACCTGGGTGCTGGGATCCTTGGAGCGCATACCGGAAAGATGCGCCACCCCCATAAAATATTCATCCCAGCTGATATAATCTTCTCTTTTTCCCATGCCTTCTCCTCCCCCGCCCGGCGCATCCGCACCCCCGTGTCCGCCGGACTGACACTGTCATGAACTGCGCGTACTCTTCCTCCGCAGCGGCATCCATACCCCTGTATCCGCCGGTCTGACGCCGTCATGAGCTGCGCGCACTCTTCCTTCGTATCGGCATCCATACCCCCGTGTCCGCCGGTCTGACGCCGTCATGAACTGCGCGTACTCTTCCTCCGCAGCGGCATCCATACCCCTGTGTCCGCCGGACTGACGCCGTCATGAGCTGCGCGTACTCTTCCTTCGTATCGGCATCCGCACCCCCGTGTCCGCCGGACTGACGCCGCAGCGTCACAGCCCTTTCCGGCTTCTGCGGTCTGACGCCTCCGCTCCCCCGGCCTTGCTGCGGATATTGCTACTTGGTACCGAAGATACGGTCTCCCGCATCCCCCAGCCCGGGAACAATATAGCCATGGTCATTCAGTCTTTCGTCCAGGGCGCCCACAAACATATCCACATCCGGATGGGCTTCCTCCATGGCCTTAATCCCTTCGGGCGCCGCAATGATGCACATGAAATGAACGTTTTTACAGCCTCTGTCCTTCAGCATCTGGATGGCCGCCACTGAGGAACCGCCGGTGGCAAGCATCGGGTCCACTACAAACACCTCCCGCTCCGCGCAGTCCGCAGGCAGCTTACAATAATACTCCACGGGCTTTAATGTCTCCGGATCCCGGTAAAGGCCGATATGTCCTACCTTGGCAGCGGGAATCAGTTCCAGAATACCGTCCACCATCCCTAAGCCCGCCCGCAGAATCGGAACCACCGCCAGCTTCTTGCCCCGCAGTTCCTTTACCGTGGTGCTGCAGATCGGCGTGTCAATCTCCACATCTCCCAGCTTTAAATCCCGGGTGGCTTCATAACAGATCAGCATGGCGATCTCGCTGATGGTCTGTCTGAAATCCTTCGTGCCCGTCTCCTTTCTGCGGATAAATCCAATCTTGTGCTGAATCAGCGGGTGATCCATAATTACTACTTTTGCCATTTTATTTTCCTCCCTCTATCATGTCAATTCTGCGCTGATGCTTCTCTTCTCCCGAAAAGGGTGTGTTTAAAAATGTTTCCACAATATCCAGGGCAAGGTTTTTCCCTACGATTCCGCCTCCCAGGGCAAGCACGTTGGCGTCATTATGAAGTCTGGTCATCTTTGCGGAAAGCGTGTCCGAGCAGAGAGCACAGCGCACACCCGGCACTTTGTTTGCCACCATGCTGATACCGATGCCCGTGGTGCAGATGACGATTCCCTTCTCACAGGTTCCTTCCGCCACCGCTTCCGCCACCGCCCGTCCGTAGACCGGATAATCCACTGAAGCCGTATCCTTGCAGCCCATATCCCGGTAGGGAATTTCTTTCTCTTCAAAATAGCGCTTTACGCTTTCTTTTAAATCGTAACCGCCGTGGTCGCTTCCGATTGCAATCATTTTCTCTCCTCCTGTTTTCTGTTTATTTCTTATACCCGGATTACCCGATGCCCCGCCGCCTTCAGCAGCCTGTTCATGATAGCCTGTCCCAGCCCCGGCGCCTCAAAGCTCTCTGCATATATTTTTGTGACACCTTCGTCATCAAATTCCCGAAGCGCCGCAAACAGATTTCCCGCAACGCTCTCCTGGTCTCCCCGGCTGCCCAGGCATTTCACGGCGTCCGCCAGGTAACGCCGTTCGCTCTCACTGGCACAGATAATTCCCGTTTTTTCACCCAGATCCCGATCCGCCGCCGCCTGTCGGTTAATAGCTTCAATCACCGCCTCAAGCTCTCCCTCCACTATAGTCAGTTCACCCCGGGGCGCATAATGACGGTACTTCATGCCCGGCGCTCTGGGAGCCTGTCCGCTGTCCGCCTCCAGGATTGTGACATCTGTGTCAACCTCTCTCAGCACTCTGTGCAGCATGGCTTCGGTTACATAGCCGGGACGCAGTATCTGGGGCGGCCGCACAGTCATGTCGAGGATAGTGGATTCCAGTCCGATGCCCACCCGGCCGCCGTCAATGATCATGTCTATCCTGCCGTCCAGATCCTGGGCCACATATTTTGCCAGCGTAGGACTTGGCCGCCCTGAACGGTTGGCGCTGGGCGCGGCAATATATCCCCCCCCGTACTCAATCAGCTTCCTGGCCGTTTTATCCGAAGGGAACCTCACCGCCACCGTGTCCAGGCCTCCTGTAGTCTCCGTGGGAACCCTTTCCGCCTTATGCAGTATCATAGTCAGCGGCCCCGGCCAGAAGGCCTCCGCAACCCGAAAGGCCTCCTCCGGCACCTCCCGGGCAATTTTTTCCATATCCTCCAGCTTACATATATGCACAATCAGCGGATTATCTGACGGTCTTCCCTTGGCAGCGTAAATCTTCCGGGATGAGTCTCTGTTTAAGGCATCCCCGCCCAGGCCGTACACGGTCTCCGTGGGAAAAGCCACCAGACCGCCGTTTTGTATAATGCTTCCCCCCCGGCGCAGCGCCGCGTCTTCCGCCGCTGTAAATGTCTCCCCGCCGGGCCGGATTTTTATTGTCACTGTATTCATTGTAACCGTCGTACTCCTCCGCCTGCTGTCAGGCAAAAATATTATAACATAATCCTTTCAAAAGATAAAGCCTTAGTCTTGCCCGTTCAAATATTGCAGAATTCCCATATGTATGGCCCAGGCCAGTTCCTCCTGATATTCGTCGCTGCAAAGCTTCTCCGCTTCTTCGCTGTTGGAAAGGAATCCGCACTCTACAATGACAATCGGCACTCCTGTTTTTTTCAAAAGGTAATAGCTGTCATTTGCCTTTACCTGCCGTTTGTTGTCCGGATCTGCCTTCTCTACGATCTGTTTCTGCACCAGCTCCGCCAGCTCCTGCCCCTCTCTGCTGCCGGTGTAAAAAAACACCTGGGCCCCGTGTACATATTCCTCCGGATAACTGTTCTGGTGGATGCTGACGGTAATCTGAGGTGCGGTTTCATCAATTATGGCAATTCTCCTCTTCATATCCTGAACCTTTTTATTTGACGCGTCGGCATCATACAGCCCATCGTCGCCCTCCCGGGTCATCACCACCCTCACGTCATTTGCCTCCAGGTATTTTTTAAGCTTTTCCGCAATCAGCAGATTAATCTCCTTTTCCTTTGCCCCGTTTATCCCTATTTTTCCGGGGTCATTCCCCCCGTGTCCGAGAAGAGACAACAGACCAAAAAACATAAAAACAGCCCCCATGAAAAATAAAATTCTTCACAGGGACTGTTCCTTCCTATGGCAGGTCAGTCATACAAAGCATCTTCCAGCCTCTTCTGCAATTTTTTGTCAAAGGTTATAATAGAAACTCCCTTTTCTTTTCCGTAACCATACAGGAGACAGTCCACAAAATCAAGCTTTGGTGCTCTGTCAAATATCTCCAACGCCCGAAAAAGCACATCCGCATTCAAAATAACTACGTCATTATTCAGCTTGCGGAAATTACTTATGATATCTTCTCTTGAAACCTGATACAATCCTTCCAGTACATAACAGACTTCTGCCAGTACCTCTAATGTGACATAGCAGTTTTCATATCTGGTGATCTTTTTTACATACTGGAATTGTTCCTCATTATCCTGTAATAAAAATCTCAATACTGCATTTGCATCTAACAGACATCTATTCCCCCTCATGCTTTTTCACCGCTGCCTTCCTCCATGCATCCTTTTCCTGTTCATTCAACGATGGATCTGCATATTTATGAAGCCCGCCTGCTGCCGACTCTCCCAGATCCGTTTCGCTTTCTATGGGAATCACAATAACCTTCTGATTCATTTGTAAAGGTGCATCTACTCGAATGGCTGTTCCATCATAATATCCGGTAATCGACATATATCTCCACCTGCCTTTAGTCATTTTGCCGCGTCACGCTTCCAGTCATGCCGCCTGCGGCGGCACAAACAGTCTATGAGAAGAATCGCTTCCCTTGCGATTCTTCAGTGTGAGCAGGCGCTTCCTTGCGCCGTAGAATTTCTTCGCGAAACAGCCTATGCTGTGAGCGAAAACTGCCGCAGGCAATTAGAAATTCTTCTCACACTTATCATACCATCAAACAGTATTTCCCGCAATGTAAATCTCAGGTTTTTAAGCATTTAAATGAACCTTGTAAACAGGTAATCAAACTCATCACTGAATTTATAAACAATTTCAATATGCTTATCTTCATATACGCATATCTTATCAATGAATTCAACTACCGTCGCGCGGTCAAGCTCAGTGATCCTTCCGTTCTGCAGAAGCCGCTGTATCCATGAATTGGAAATAACCTTTGCCACAGAGGAAGCAGACTTCTGCAAAATCGCGATCTCCTTCTCCAAGCTGCTTATATCAGTCTTGATACTGGCAGTGTCACTCTCAAATTCTTCTTTCGTAATTGTTTCGTCATACAGCATTTCCCTGGCTTTCTTTAAACGCCGTCCATACCGCTCGATTTCCTTTTCCTTCTTTTTGATTTCCTGCCGGATGCTATTTGACTTATTCGCGGGCAGGCCTTCATTCTTTTTCACCATCTCACTTAAATTTTCCACCTTGCTGATGATCTTATTCATATCGTCAATGATGATATTCCTTATCACCTTGTCTGATATATAATGGCCTGTACACTTTGGAGCATTATCGCCAAGCTCCTTAAGATTTCGGCTATAATCGCGGTAAGTGCCACAATTATAATATAAATATTTTACGGTATCACCGCTCTTGACCTGATGATACTTGTCCCATCTCTTCCGCATGGCATGGCCGCAATCACCACACTTAAGGATGCCTTTGAAGATCGTCACCTCATCTGCTTTTGTTGTATCATGCTTTACAGATTTCATCAGCGATTGGGCAATATCCCACTTTTCCCTTGAGATAACAGGCTCATGCATACCTTCGCAGCGAATCCACTGTTCTTTAGGCACTCTCATCGGCTTCTTGTCTGTCAGTTTCCTTCGCACCTGCTTATGCTGTACTATCGTTCCCGTATAGACCTCATCCATCAGTATACTTTTGACTCCATCGCCACGCCAGTGTATCTCTTCATCAGATATCTTCTTACCACTTCGGAAATTAGAGCCATGCAGCTTTTTATATGCAGCAGGATTTACTATACCGTCTCTGGTAAGCCTTGCTGCAATCTCCTTCGGAGAAATGCCGGAAATATATTCCTCGAATATCCTCTTTACCACTTCAGCAGCCACCAGATCGATGCACAGGTGATGCTTATCCTGGGGGTCTTTAACGTAACCATACGGAGCAAACGCACCAACAAACAAACCATTTTTCTGCATTGTACGCATCCCTATACTGACATTTCGGTGCTGCTGCTCAGAATATTCTCGATTTATCAACAGATGAAATCTATCCGCGATACTTACTTCATGATACAAGCTGTCATAATTATCACCTATCGCTATCACGCGCACTTCTTTTCCCGGCTGTTCAAATTCTTTCTCAAGATATTTCTGCATATCCGTGTCATATCTTCCCAAACGCGACAGGTTCTTGACTATAATGCAGTCTATTTCTTCATTCCTTACAGCATTCATCATCCTCCGGAAGCCTTCACGATCAAAATCCATACCCGTGTGGTCGTCATCAGCATAAACCTCATATTCCTTCATTCCAAACATATCCTGCCTGCTGCTCAGCTCAATATAGTTTCTGATATATTCGATTTGATTCTCAATACTGCGGCTCATATCCTCCTTGTTTCTTTTGTCCCTGTCCTCGTCTGAAAGTCTTACATAAATACCCACACTCCACTTATCTTTATACAGCTTATTGTGAATGGAAAATCTTATTTTTCTCTCTTCCATGCCGCATCCTCCTCTGTATCCATATGTACCTTGATCAATCGCTCAACAGCCTCTCTGCAGGAAAACCTGAATTGATAGCTCCGTACAATTGTCCATGTCTCTTCCCTGCGTTCTACCTCTTTCTGCATTTTCATTCCAACAGAATTTTCTGTATTTTCTATCAGCCTATTCCCTGAGTCAGCAGAATATGAGTCAGTCCTGTTCTATATCATCGACGAACTCAATTACTTTTTGGTCTCTGCGCATTTCCATTGTGTCCGGCGTCAATCACCACACAGAACTCCGTGCTTTCTGCGGAACCGCCGTCTTCTCCCTTACCTACGCCTTTTGCCGTGGTATAAAGCACCACCTCTCTGCCCACATACACAAGAGAGAGCAGAAGGAGCATCCCCACCGCCGCCGAAACCAGCCTTTGATTCCATTTACTCATATCACTGCCTGCCGCCATAACCTTTCCTTAAATATATATTCTTCTTAATTTTTCTTTAAAACCTTTAAAAGTGTTGCATTGTTCGTTTTTTTAAGCTAATATAAAGGTATCAAAAGACAATGAGGCTATTTATGAAAAACTTCAGGAAAGCAATGGCTGTCATATTGGCTGTTTTGGCTGTCAGCTGCCTGACTGCTGCAGTAGTTTTAATCATCCGTCAGGTCAGGGATTATGTGCAGACCTCCGATGGCAGGGAGGAAATGCAGGTATCCGCAGATGGGTCTCAACCGGAGACTCCCCCGCCCGAATCCGGGGAGCTGTCTCCCCCCGGGCCATCGGAACCGTCTTCCGGAGAATCATCTTCCGGGGAATCGGCGTCGCCTTCCCCTTCGGAGACTCCGGAATCAACCCCGGAACCGACTCCTGCTCCAGTTGACAATCCTTACCGTGACAGTTTTCTTGCAAACAGTGATATGGCCGCGTGGCTGCAGATACCGGATACCGAAATTGATTATCCCGTCATGTGGACTCCCGAGGATGAGGAATATTATCTCCGCCGGGGCTTCGACGGTTCCAAAAACAGTAACGGCTGTCTGATTCTTGATACGGACAGCTGCCTGGAGCCTCTGACTACAAACCTGATTATTCACGGACACAACATGAAGTCGGGAGCCATGTTCGGTACGCTGACAGATTATAAGGAAGAAGCTTTCTTCCAGGAGCACAGGACGATTACCCTGTATACGGAGGAATGTCAGCGCAATTACGAGGTGATTGCGGTATTTTACTCTCAGGTCTATAAAAAGACCGATCAGGTATTTAAGTTCTACAAATTCTTTCAGGCTGACACCGCTGAGGAATTTGATGATTTTTACCGAAATATAAAGGAACTTTCCCTTTATGACACTGGTGTCACAGCAGAATTCGGAGACTGTTTCCTCACCCTCTCCACCTGTGCGTATCATGTGGAAAACGGACGCTTTGTGGTAGTGGCAAAGGAAGTGGAAAGCGGAGATATCTATCTCCCCATTCAAAATTAAAGGAGGACTGAAAATGTACAAAAAAATGAAACTGTTAGTGTCCATGCTTGCGGCAGCCGCAGTGCTTGTTCTGCTGCCCGGCCGCGGAGTCATGACCGTGAAGGCAGAGGAGCCGAAGACTTACTCCATAAAGTTTATCGGAGGAAACATCAACGACTGGCGCTATATGCCCGGCAGCACCTTTGAAGACGGAAAGGAATCCAAGAAGATTTACTACCTGCTGACCTACGATTTAAAGGACGGCGACCATATTGTCATATACCCCGGAGATACCGCCCCCAACCAGGAATTACACCTTGACGATTTTAAGCTGGGCAGCCTGACCATTCATCGGAATGCCAACGTCGTGATTTTCACTGCAGGCATTACAGATTGCTATGTCCTTGCAGGCGCATACACTGCCATCAACGGAGAAGTCTCCAACGCCCAGCTTTATGACACTGTTACCTGTACCTTTAACAGCAATGTGTTGGATTTGGTGCTGCATATCGGCGACGAGCCTCATTCCGGTATCAGCTGTGCCGGTACCGTGGGGATGTTCCAGCTTCTGAAGGATCCGGACGATATAAAGGGTACGTTTTACGATATCCCCAAAAACACCATGAGATATATAGATGGCACGATTCAGTTTCCCAACTGGTCATACAACCCTTCGGAAGCATACCTTCAGGCGAAGAATGCTGCTTCCGGAGCAACGGCTGCTTCCGAATCTGCCGCTGCTGCCGCGCCTGCAGGCGACGCCTCTTCCGAGTATGACAAGGTGCCGAAGACCGGAGACAACAGTCTGACTCCTTGGCTCATCGGTCTGGCCGGCGCTGCTGCCGCATTGTTTGCAGGAAGTTACGGGCTTTACAGAAAAACAAATTGACCGGCATTTAATAACAACAAACAGTTCAGCCATGCAATATCTGCAGCTTCTGCAAATATTTACATGGCTGAATTTTTTCGGGTTACGTTATCGCTCTCACATTTTGACGCTCTCTCAATTTGCCGTTCCCGCGTATGCGGCTATCAGTTCCCAGGCTGCCTTAGTGCCGTAGCCCAGTCTCCAAACGGCAACGCCGCCTATATTCCGGGCCCTCATGGCGTTGAGCTTCACGGTCAGGGATTCCGCATCTTCTATCCACATCTGATAGAAAGAACTTTCGCCCTGCCATTCAATATAATTCTGGCAGATTACGTCATCCCAGACTGCGTCTTCCGCCTTCTTCCCGTAATTCTTCAGACACTCCTCCACATTGCTGATGGGAATTGCGGAATCCGTTACCGCCGTCCCTTCCGTCTTCCACAGCCTGGTGTAGAAGGGAAGCGCGTTAACCACTTTTTCCGCAGGGACATGCTCCAGTATCCGATCCAGGCCGCCTGTGACAAAATCGATGCTGGCCACGCTTCCCGTCTCCTGGGAGCCGCCCCAGTGCTCGTCATACCCCATCATAATCACATAATCCGCCACCTGTCCCTGAATGTCCAGTCTGTAGAGATTGGAGGAATTCAACGGCACCTTGTCATCCACAGACAGCACCAGCCCGTTCTGTCTGCACAAAACCGACAGTTCCCGCAAAAACTGGTTAAAATGAGGTCTGGCCTCGTCGGTCAGTTCCTCAAAGTCAATATTGATTCCGTCCAGCCCGTATTCCAGCGCAGTGTCCGTCATATTGCGGGCCATCTCCTGCCGCCTGGTGGTAGAAGCAAGGATCTGATAACTGTCAACCGCCGTTTTCGTGTCCAGCGCATAGTTGAAATCATCCCATACCCCCCATACCTTCAGGCCGTAGCCATGGGCCTTTTCCACATACTTTGCGGAAGCAAAGGATCTGAAAAGCTCTCCGTCGCTGTCCTTTAAACTGAACCAGGTAGGCGCTATGACATTGATGCCCCTGCCTTCCTTTACCATATCAGCCAGGGTGTCGTTGCCGCCCACGCCTCCGATTGCATGCCAGCCCAGACTTACCTTTCCTTCCATGGAAAGGGATGTGTACTCCTCAGGCACATAATCGGTAACGGGAGTCTCCACCTCCGTGTCCAGGTTTGTCAGCCGTTTGTTCTCCACATAGCCTATCATTGCGTCAGAGGTCTTCACCTTGCTCCAGGTCTCCATCTCCTCCAGGAATTCCACCTTCTCCCCGGCGGCCAGTTCCCGGAGAATGGGACTCTTGATTCCGCCCTGCACACGAAGCTGGGTATCCTTCCCGATGATATAGGTTCTGGCTACTCCCCACTCTGTATACATCTGCAGATGCCTGTCGAATTTTTCATAGGAAAAATTGGCAAAACGCTTTACATACTCTGCGGCAATATACACCTTGTCGTCCGATGTGTAACACACCACATACTCTGTGGGATGATTTCCCGCTCCGTCCCGGTATCCCTTTTCGTCAAATACCGCCGTTATAATATCGTTTGCAGTGGTAAACAGAAGCTTCCGCTCCCCCCTATCCACATAGAACATATCGTTCAGGTAAGTCTGCACCATATTCAAATCAAAGTATACGGCGCCGCCCTTTACCACCGCCTGCTCTCCGATTATTTCATCCTGAAGCACGATGGCCAGGTTCCCGTCGGCGTCTCCCAGAGCGGCGTCCGTCACTCCGTAATATTCATCCAAATCAGCTGTTTCCTTGCCATAGGAGTATTTGTCTATCAGCTTTTCTCCAAACGCAACTCCTCCTATTATAACAATCAGCAGCAACGCTATTATTACCGGTAATGCCTTCTTCATAATCTGTTACATTCCCTTCTTTCATCCAAAAGTGTGTATGTGTAACTGTCCGTAATATATGGAAGCGAACAGTTACATCATACCACACTCGTCGCTTTAAGTCATTACCATTTTTTTAAGTCTGTAACCGTCACCGCCGCCATCAGCACGGGAGGCAATCCGTTTTTAATCCGGCGGAGGCTTCGGTTCCCGGAGGCTGCCCGACTAAATGTTATACACCTTGTCGAAACGGACCTGTTCTATGTTGCCGGCGTCCCCGAATACATAATCTGCCATATAGGGGCTGTCCTCCCGCACGGCCCTCGCCGCCGCATCCCCCGGAAGCGCGGCGCGGCCGTCCACAAAAAGCTCCACCCCCCGGCTGCGCATCTGCTCCAAAAGAAGCTGCATGCGCTCTCGGGCATCTTCCAGCCCTGTTACTTCATTTTTTTCTTCATACAAGAATATACCTCCCATCCCGCTGTTTTAAACCAAAAGGATCGTGATGAATCGCAAATGCACCGGCTGTACTTTGACAGGCAAAAATTGCCAATATACAAAGAGATTAAAATGAATTATAATTGTGAAAATATTAGTTGAAATACTACGATCAAGCAGGCACCAGCTTTTAGTGTGCCGATACTTGTAAGACATCCCGATACTATGCCGGAATTTACCGACATCAGAATTTACTGAAGTCAGAATTTACTGAAACGTCATATACTATATCAGGATGAAACGAGACGATACGTCTCTAAAATAAAGCT
Organism: Acetatifactor muris; assembly: GCA_023664365.1. Lineage (GTDB taxonomy): Bacteria > Bacillota > Clostridia > Lachnospirales > Lachnospiraceae > Acetatifactor > Acetatifactor muris_B. The sequence goes on from JAMPFR010000008.1 coordinate 68,416, forward strand.
ATATCAACCGAAAATACAGACCGCAGCCCCCTTTCCCGTACGGACTGCCGGGGCATTTACAGTATAATTATAGACTATCAGCCTTGTTTTTTCAAGTACTTTATTACAAATTCTTAAAAAAATCGAAAATTGAATCCTGCTATTGACTTACAGGTTCCGAAACGCTATCATACAAGAAAAGTAGCGATTGGAAAAGTACCGATTATTCGGCATACCTGCAATGCAGAAGGAAAGGGTTGTGGTATGAAAATAGAAAAGGTAAACGAAAATCAGATTCGCTGCACGCTGACCCGGGAGGATCTGGCAAGCCGCGAGCTGAAAATAAGCGAACTGGCTTACGGCACGGAAAAGGCCAAGACCCTGTTCCGCGACATGATGCGGCAGGCCAACTTTGAGTTTGGCTTTGAGGCGGAGGATATTCCCCTGATGATTGAAGCCATTCCCCTGAACGCAGAATGTATTGTACTGATTATCACAAAGGTGGAAGACCCGGAGGAGCTGGATACCCGCTTTTCCCGGTTTGCTCCCTCCGTTACCGAGGATGAAGAGGATGAATACGCCGACGACGATCCGGAGGAGGTGCTTGACCTGTTCCGCAGGCTTCAGACCGGCCCCGCTGAGACAGATACTTCCGAACTGCCCGCTGAGGCTTCCTTCTCCCGCATCTTCCTCCTGGACTCTCTCCGGCAGGCTATAGACGTGTGCGGCCTTATCGCTCCGGGCTATCACGGCAGAAGCACTCTTTACAAGGATACTTCCCGGCAGCAGTATTTCCTGATGCTGACCTCGGATGCCGGCCTTCGGGATGACTTCGACCGGGTCTGCAACATTTTGTCGGAATACGGCACCCTGCAGCGCAGCTTTTCCGGCAGCGAAAGCTATCTCTCCGAGCACTGCGAAGCGCTGATACCCAATGATGCGGTACACGCGCTCTCAGGGACACCGGCATCTCAATAGTAGAATATGGGGCTTATGTCCCTTCTCGCATACTGCTTTACGGAAAATGTCCCGGGAAATTTCCCCGGGACATTTTCCGTACACAGACCCTCTGCAAAGCAAGCCTTTTCTTAGTCTGCTTTCCGCAGCAGCCTGCTTTTTAAGCTTCCTCGATTGCCTTCATCAGCTCGTCAATGTCAATACCGTGCACCATGGCCGCTTCCTCCAGGGATTCTCCCTGGGCGGAGGGACAGCCCAAGCAGTGCATGCCTGCCTCCATCAGCACCGGCGCAACGTCCGGATTGGTACGCAGAATCTCCCCGATGGTCATCTCCTTCGTAACTCCGCTCATATTTATTCACTCCTTTCAAATTTCAATGTGTAAAATAAACCTGTATCGGTTAAACTATAGTATAAGTTATTCCCCAAAATTTGACAAGTTATTCTTGCGTACTGTGTACTCCAAAAAGTACACTCACACGCCTTGACTGTTTACACCCTTTTTCATATAATAGTACTTAAGAATCAGAACTTAAATTTTTATAGGAGGTATTTCAAATGAAACCAATTGAAACAGATTTCGTGCGTGGCAAGTGGGACAAGGAAGTCAATGTCCGTGACTTCATCCAGAGGAACTATCATCCCTACGACGGCGATGATTCCTTCCTGGCAGGCCCCACACAGAACACCAAGGACCTGTGGGCAATGGTGCTTGACCTGCAGAAGCAGGAGAGAGAAGCAGGCGGCGTCCTGGATATGGACACCAAGGTTGTTTCCACCATTACTTCCCATGGCCCCGGCTATCTGGACAAGAGCAAGGAGACCATTGTAGGTTTCCAGACTGACAAGCCCTTCAAGAGATCCCTGCAGCCTTACGGCGGTATCCGTATGGCAGAGAAGGCATGCTCTGACAACGGCTATGAGGTTGACCCTGAGATTTCCGAGTTTTTCTCCACTCACAGAAAGACGCATAACGCAGGCTGCTTTGACGCATACAATCAGGAAATGAGAGCCTGCCGTTCCTCCCATATCA
>JAMPFR010000090.1 GCA_023664365.1 Acetatifactor muris
TATATGGTGGCGAAAAGATAGTTAAAATACTGATTTAATCAGCGTTTCCCTAACTGCCTTATGGTATTTTAGTGTCAAGTTATCCGATTTCCCCTTTTCAGAGTCAAAACAGGAATGTTTTTTACTCTGCTCTACTGCTTTCAAAGCAGTTTACAGTTTGGACGAATTAGGCGGAACCTCTTGATTTTACTGGTTCCTGACTTACTTGACACTATAATAACATTATCCCCCCACTCCCGGTTCGGGTAAGTCAGATCTGCATTTCTGGTGGCCCCCCGGGCAAAATAATTCTTGATTTCCCGGCTCTCCACCAGCTCGTCATTCCGCTCCACCACCGCCCACTGCATGAACTGGGCCACCGCCCCCGCGGTGACTGCCGCCGCAAGACTGCTGCCGGTCTGCCTTCCCCGAAGCACAGAAATATTCACCCCCGGCGCGGCAAAATCCGGATTGATCTCCCCCGTCCGTGTAAAGCCTCTGCCGGACTCAATGTAAAAGCTCCTGCTGGCCCCGTCATAGGTGGATACGCTGATAACATCGGAAGCCATGGCGGGCTCCGTCAGGGTGATGTATGGCGACGGCTTCAGGAAAGTAACCTCTGCATTCAGGAACTGCTTAACAGGCAGCCAGATATTGAACCGGCCGTTGTGTATATCCCGGGCTGCCTCCACTGCAAATGTCCAGATCCCCGCCGTAGGCGTCTGTATGCGCATGGTAATCAGCTCTTCCCCGGAGGCAGGCTCCACCAGCGTTCCCGCTATGGTGACCCGGGTGCGCTCATAGATAAAACCGTATGTGATAATATCCTGCAGCCCCAGGCGGATGGTGGGAATGGTCTCCCCGCCGGGAGAACGCACCGATACCGTGAAAATGTCCGGCAGATTACCCCAAATCTCCATCAAAAAGCCGTCGGAATCCGGCCCCACCCGAACCTCCACCAGCTCTCTGGTGGAGCCTGCCACGCTGGGACTGTTTAAGTTTCCCTGATAGTGATGGGCCGCGTTCCCTTCATTTCCGCCGCAGACCACCACCGCCCGGCTGCGCTTTACCGCCACGGTATCCAGATAGCGGGACAGGGCGGAGCTGCCGCTGTGATCCCCGTAATTGGTTCCCAGACCGATACAGTACACCACCGGTCTCTCAAAGGTTTCCGCAAATTTATCTCCGTAGAGTACCCCCAGCATGATGTCGTTTTCCTGGTAGGCCGGCACATTTCCGGGAATCAGGTAAAACTCCCGGAAATAATCCTTGCACTCCTTCAGCTTTACCACCACAATATCCGCCTCCGGCGCCGCCCCCATGTAGTCCATTCCGTTGTCAAGGATGCTGCCTGCAGCCACTGCCGCCAGATTGCTGCCGTGTCCGTTTTCATCCCTGCTGGGCACAAGGTCATAAGGGTTTTCCGACTGCAGCGCCCGGTTAATATCCTCCCTGCTGTACTCGCTGCCATAGAAAAAGCCTTCCGGCGCCGTCCCCGTCTGTACGGTCTGATCCCATATGGCCAGAATGCGGCTGCTGCCGTCAGGATTGCGGAACACAGGACTGGTATAGTCTATCCCCGTGTCAATGATTACGATCACACAGCCCCTGCCCGTCAGACTCAAAGGCTCCCGCTGCACCTGAGAAATGCCGCTGACAATCAGGCTGTTGGGATCAAAGGAAAATGCCTCCGGCTCCGGTTCCTGCATCAGCCCGTAAAGCTTGGGCATACTCCTGTGGTTAAAAAGGTATTCATTTGGGTCAGATATGGCCCGTCTGTTCAGATACACAATATTGTATAGATTTTCTATATTGATGCTGCAGGAAACCCCCCGCTCCGCTGCAAACTGGCTCAGCGCATAGTCTGTAATCACGTCGTAATATTCGTTGGAAAGTATACTGTCCCGGCATTCCATAAAACAAGAACCCCTCTTTCGCTTTATTTATCTTACGCGAAAGAGGGGAAAGATGTGCAATCCGGCACTGCTGCCGTTAAATATCCCTTTCTTCCCGAAACATCCTTTTTACCGTCTCATATGCCAGCTTGGGCCTGCGGTATTCGTCCACAATGCCCTTATTATTCATGGTGCGGGGGCGGCCGCCAAACCAGCTTTCACTCACATTACCGTCGCAGAACTGCCAGACATAAACGCCATTTACTGCTTTATGGCCTGAAATTGCTTTCAGCTGCTCCTCCAGAATCTCCGCCTGGCGCTCCTCCGACCACTTCACCTTATCCGGCCTGCGGTAACTGTAAATACCTCCTGCCCCCACCTCCGTAATCAGGAAGGGCTTGCCTGCTCCTCCCGTCTCCTTCTGCACCCAGTCGTAAAGATCCGCCAGGTACTCCTCCGGCGGGGTCTCATGATACCACAGAGGATAAATATTGTAGGATACCACGTCCGGCAGGTCAAAGCAGATATCTGTCTTGAACTGGCAGCTTGCATAAGAACAGGGACGGCTTCCGTCCAGCTTCCGGATCAGAGAAAGCTGTTTCTCATAGCATTCCCTGCCGTATTCCGTATGACTGGCGCACTCATTTAAAATCCCCCAGATATAGATGGACGGGTGATTGTAATGAGCCTCTATCATCTCCCGAATGCAATCCTCGCACTGCCGTTCAAAATGCGGATTCCTCATGGCCTCCTCCGAAAGCCCCCTGGCATGGTTCTCCTCCCAGACCAGGAATCCCGTCTCATCACACAGATCCAGAAAGATCTCGTCGTTGGGATAATGGGAGGTACGGACGGAATTTGCCCCCATATCCCGCATCAACAGCAGATCCTGCTGCATGGCGGCAAGGGGCAGGGCGCAGCCGAACTGAGGATGCTCCTCATGACGGCAAAAGCCTCTGATTTGAAGGGGGCTGCCGTTCAGCAGGATCTCCCTTCCCTCCACCTTTACTTCCCGGAATCCTATGCGGTCTATCAAATCGTCCACGGGTATGCCGTCCTGATCCAGAATCCGGGCGAAAAGCCTGTACAATACAGGCGACTCCGGACGCCAGGGGCTGACGCCGGGGCAGGGAATTTCCCCCGCCGTCACGATCCTGTCCGCCCCGCCTGCTATCTCTATCGGTACTTCAGCGATTGTCTGCCCTTCCAGCTTCAGGCTGACCTTCCCCGAAAAGTCCTCTTCCTCCAGATTACGAACCTTTACTTCTGCCCCCGCATACCAGCAGCCCTCCCGAAACAGAGGCGTAACATGAAGCCATTCTATGTAAAGCGCTCCCAGCCGTTCCAGGGCAACACCCCGTGTGATTCCCCCGTAGCTCTGATAATCATTGGGAATATGCAGGGCGGACTCCTCACAAAAGGAATTGTCAACCACCACCTTCAGACGATGCCTCCCCTCAGGCAGTCCCCGGACTATTGCAGAGAAAGGCGTATAGGCGTTGTAATGATGTGCCGCCTGCTGCCCGTCCACAAAGACGTCCGCCGTATGGCTCACGCCCTTGAACTCCAGCCGCAGATTCCCGCCCGCCTCAAACTCCTTTTCATAGCAGGCTTTTCCTCTGTAAGTCAGAGTCCCCGGCCGGTTTTCCCAGCATCCCGGCACCACTGCCTTCCCCACAACCGGATCGCCCTTGTCAGGCATTGTGGCGAACTCCCACAGACAGTCGGAAAGCTCCTCCTGCTTCCTGATCTCATGTGTCGCAAATAATCTCAGCATCGCTTATCCCCTTAGCCTTTCCGGCCGCTATCTCAGCCTTTTAGCCCTTTAACCCTTCAGCCCTTTAGCCCTTTAACCCTTCAGCCCCCTTGCCTGCCTGTCCATGTCCTCCACCACAATGTCGTAAATCTTCCCCAGGGAGGCGCAGTACTCAATTTAAATTCAGGAGATAGCACTGTTACAGTACCTGTGCTTTCCCTGTATAGGGATGGCTGTCCGCATAAGCAGATGCCTTTGCTGCAAACTCACCGGGCTTCATTTTATCAAAATATTCCCGCTGCCATACCGTATAATCAAAATCATCCCTTTTGATAAGGGAAATAAAATATTCTGCATCAATTACTCCCAAATGATCCACAAGGCATGCAAAACCCTGATCCAAAATTTTCGTTGCATTAGCCATCATCCTTCTGCCTCCACTCTCCTGATAAATTCCCCCGGTGTCACCAACTGAACCGCTTCAGACTGGTACTTTAAGAGCCTGTCATCGGTAGTGATAAAATAATCACATTCTGCCATAACAGCACACGCCACATGATACGCATCTTTTTCTTTTATGCCTGTTTCCATAATGCGTGTGACTATTTCTGCAATTTCCTCCTCATTCTGATTGCTGACATACCATGCAGCATACTCCTTCATAAATTTTTCAATAGCAGCTTTCTTCTGTATTGACCGATTATTGCCGTTTTCAAAATCAAGGACATAGGACGTGACAAGTTCAATCTGCTTCTGCCTTATCATATCCTGTATATGGAGCTTCGCCTGTGTTTCCAGATAAATACGCATCTGGGACTGGTCATCATATGGTCGATTATAACTACAATTATCCAGATATACTCTCATATCTGCATCCCCTTTGTCTTTCACCTTTTTATCTTAACACACATAATGCAAAAAATCCATGTCATTTTATCAAAACTACTCTCCGGACCCAGCCAACGCCATGACACTTCCTTCATACTGGCGGCAGGCACATTTCCGGGAATCAGATAAAAATCCCTGAAATAGTCCTTGCACTCCTTCAGCTTTACCACCAAGATGTCCGCCTTCCGGCGCCGCCCCTGTCTGTACGGTCCGGTCCCATATTGCCAGAATACGGCTGCTGCCGTCAGGATTGCGGAACACAGGACTGGTATAGTCTATCCCCGTGTCAATGATTACGATCACACAGCCCCTGCCCGTCAGGCTTAAGGGTTTCCGCTGCAAATCGGCTCAGCGCATAGTCTGTAATCACGTCGTAATATTCGTTAGAAAGTATACTGTCCCGACATTCCATAAAAAAGAACCCCTCTTTCGCTTTGTTTATCTTACGCGAAAGAGGGGAAAGATGTGCACACTCAACCCTTCAGCCCCCTGGCCTGCCTGTCCATGTCCTCCACCACAATGTCGTAAATCTCCCCCAGGGAGGCGCAGTACTCAAGCACCTGCCAGGGCTCGTTGGTGTGAAAATGAATCTTTATCAGCTCCTCATCTCCCACCGCCAGCAGGCAGTCGCCCTTAAAATGCTCCGTAATGTAATCGCTGATTACATCCTCGTCCAAATCCTGCCCCTCAATCAAAAGCTGAGTGTCATACTTAAATTCCAACATTACCGTTCCCTCTCTTTCCTTTTCTTCCCTCTCGTTTTCTGCAGGTCAACAAATTAACCCGGCTCATTGCCGCGGGAGTCGATCCTATCATTTACTCCCGCAGTTCCCCGGCTAGTCATGCCGCTCCTCTTCACTATCGAAGGTCTCGCAGAACCTGGCGGCGAAAGCAGGCTCCTCTCCTGCGGCATACAGGTGGGAAATATCGCCGAAGCTGTTGATGCGGAAAGCTGCCTTTCCCTGCCTGCGCTCCTCTGTGTAAACAGAGGTCACCGCCGAGGGCGCCGCACAGGTATTGTGCCACAGCGGCATGGGGGAAATTCCCATGAGATGGGACAACAGTACGCATTCCACCCCAAAGTGGCAGAACAGCACAATAGTGTCACGATTGGGACGCTCCGCCAGATACAGCCCGCCCTGACGCACATAGCCGTGATCCGCCAGCAGGGCGTCAAAGCTGTCCGTCACATAGCGGTACATTTCCTCCACCCTGCCCTCCTGCATGGCTTCGGTCTTACACCACAGATTCCTGTCATAATACCGTTCATCCGTCGTCCAGTCCTCCGGCAGCCAGTCCCAGGCAATGGTTTTACCGCCCTTTACATCAGGGCGGTAAATCCGGGGCGGAAACTCTCTCAGCCAGTCGCACTCTGCCGCCGTCCGGCCCATTTTCTTCAGGGTCACGGACGCCGTATCCTTTGCCCTGCCCAAGGGCGATACATAAAAAGCCTTCACGTCAAGCCCTGCAATTCGTTCCGAAAGCAGCTCCGCCTCTCTCCAACCCTTTTCTGTCAGGGAATCCACCGTATAATCCGGATCTCCGTGCCGTACGATAAGTAATCTCATGTATCTCTCCTTCACCGCTGTGAGAAAGTGCTTCCGCGCAGTTTCCTATTCATTGAAAATCATGGCGTCCTTTCATCCCAGCGTTATGTCCAGCACCATCATCAGTGCAAAGCCAATGGCCACGCCCACCGTTCCGATGTTTGTATGCTCCCCTGACTGTGACTCCGGGATCAGCTCTTCCACCACCACATAAATCATGGCTCCCGCCGCAAAGGCCAGCAGATAGGGCAGCACCGGCACCACCCGGGACGCCAGCAGAATGGTAATGACAGAACCCACAGGCTCCACAACCCCGGAAAGCACACCATACAAAAAGGCTTTCCTTCTGGACGCTCCCGCGCTGCGCAGGGGCATGGAAATAATAGCGCCCTCGGGAAAATTCTGGATGGCGATTCCCACTGCAAGAGCCAGGGCCCCCGCCATGGAAATCCCCGTTCCTGCCATCATGGCTCCTGCAAAGGTGACGCCCACCGCCATACCCTCCGGCAGATTGTGCAGGGTTACAGCCAGCACCAGCATGGTTGTTTTCTTGAACTTAGATTTTACTCCCTCCGGCTCCCGGCTGTCAATATGAATATGGGGTACCAGACTGTCGAGCAGCAGAAGAAACCCCATGCCAAGCAGAAATCCCGCTGTGGCAGGGAGCCAGGTCAGATTTCCTTTCTCCTCCGACATCTCAAGGGCAGGTATCAGCAGCGACCAGACAGACGCGGCTATCATAACGCCGGAAGCAAATCCCAGCAGCAGCTTTTCCAGCCGGGCATTCATCTCCTTTTTCATGAAAAATACCATTGCCGCCCCCAAGACCGTTCCGAAGAAAGGAATCCCGATGATTGCAAACTCTTTCATCTGTTTTTCACCTCTTATGAATCAGTATATTCCGAAAGATTGATAATGTGACACATTATAAACGTTTCCGGAGCTGCCTGCCGGGAAAAGCCCGCAGATGTGGTTATCCGTCTTGAAAAGCTTATATTATATCCCTGCGGCGGAAAAGCCCGTATCTCACGCGGCAGCTTATCCGCACAAAACACAGGCTTCCATATCGGACGGAAGTCGGTACATCACCGGATCCCGCCGTCCTTTTTTACTTTTAAACATCGGATTGCATTCAGTACCGCCAGCACCATGACCCCCACATCCGCAAAGATGGCAAGCCACATATTGGCAATCCCCAGTGCGCCCAGCACCAGACAGGCTGCCTTCACCGCCAGGGCAAAAACGATATTTTCATAGACAATCCGCATGCACTTGCGGGAAATCCGCATTGCCAGCGCCAGCTTTATGGGATTGTCGTCCATCAGGACAATATCCGCCGCCTCGATTGCCGCGTCAGAGCCCAGGGCTCCCATGGCAACGCCGATATCAGCTCTGGAAAGCACAGGGGCGTCATTGATTCCGTCTCCCACAAAGGCAAGCTTCTCCTTCGGGGTCTTTTCCGCCAGCAGCGCCTCCACTGCCTCCACCTTATCCGCCGGCAGCAGCTCGCTTTTCACCATATCCAAGCCCAACTGCCCCGCCACATGCTCCGCCGCATTTCTGCTGTCTCCGGTGAGCATCACCGTCTTTTTCACCCCTGCGGCCTTCAGCGCCGCTATGGCTTCACGGGACTGCTCCTTTACCACATCCGCAATTATGATATACCCTGCATACTCTCCGGCCACTGCCAGGTGAACCACTGTGCCTGCGGCCTCTGTCTCCTTGCAGGACAGCCCAAGCTTCTTCATCAGCTTGGCATTCCCGGCGGCAACCTTTACGCCGTCCACCACTGCCTTCACGCCGTGGCCGCCGATTTCCTCCACATCCGTCACCTTTGTTTTGTCTGTCTCCCGGCCGTAGGCCTCTTTCAGACTTTTAGAGATGGGATGGCCGGAATAACTCTCCGCATAAGCGGCATATTCCAGAATGTCGTCCCGGCCCCACCTTTTCTCCGGACAGATTTCCGTTACCTGGAACACGCCCTTTGTCAAGGTGCCGGTCTTGTCAAAGACCACATATTTTGTCTGCGCAAGGGCCTCCAGGTAGTTGGAACCCTTCACCAGGATGCCGCAGGCGCTTGCCCCTCCAATCCCTCCGAAAAAGCTTAAGGGAATGGATATGACCAGAGCGCAGGGACAGCTGATAACCAGGAAGGTCAGCGCCCGGATAATCCAGGTGCTCCAGCCTGCCGGGTGTCCCAGAACAAGATTCACCAATGAAGGAAGCACCGCCAGCACCAGTGCGCCGCCGCACACCGCAGGGGTGTAGTATTTTGCAAATTTGGTAATAAAATTCTCCGTCCGTGCCTTCTTCATGCTGGAATTTTCCACCAGATCCAGTATTTTGGAGACGGTGGACTCCCCGAATTCTCTGGTAGTCCTTATTTTCAAAAGCCCTGTAATGTTTACGCAGCCGCTGATAACCTCTCCCCCGGTCTCCACCTCCCTGGGTACGCTCTCACCGGTGAGGGCGGCGGTGTTCAGGGTGGAACTGCCCTCCACCACAACGCCGTCGATAGGTATCTTCTCCCCCGGCTGCACTATAATAACCGTTCCCACTTCCACGTTATCCGGATCTACCTGCTCCAGCTCCCCGTTCTCACCTTCAATGTTGGCATAATCCGGCCGGATGTCCATCAGGGCGCTGATATTTCTGCGGCTTCTGCCCACGGCCACCGCCTGAAACAGCTCCCCTATCTGATAAAACAGCATAACCGCCACGCCCTCGGCAAACTCGCCTCCGCCTCCCTGAAGCTCGTTGTATACCCCCAGCAGCATAGCCCCTACCGTAGCCACCGCCATCAGGAAATTCTCGTCGAAGACCTCTCCGTGGACAATTCCCAACGCCGCCTTCCGCAGAATATCGTAACCAATCACCAGATAAGGTATCAGATACAGGGCAAATTTCGGAAGGCCCGCCACCGGTACAAAGTGCAACGCCACCATGAGTACCGCTGCAATCATAATCCGTATGAAAACTTGCTTCTGCTTTTTTGTCATAATCATTCTCCCCTCATACTGCACTCTCTTTTGGCTTCTTCAGCCCGCAAAGAAAGAGTCTGTACAATCGGCGCCCCGCTTTTGTCATCAATCCAGAAAGATCTCACAATCATCCTCCACCTTCTTACATGCCTTCAGAACCGCCTGCATCACTGCTTTATCGTCCGCGCCCTCGGCGAACTCCACCTTCATCTTCTGGGTCATAAAGCTCACCGTGGCGTCCGCCACGCCTTCCACCTTCTTAGCGGCCTCCTCCATCTTCAGGGCACAATTTGCGCAGTCAACCTCAATTTTGTACGTCTTCTTCATAATAGATAACTCCTTTTCCTTTTATTCATTGAACATCTGAATAACTGTTCATATGTATATAATACCATATACTTTTTCGTTGTCAATACCATTCTGCAAAATTTCTCCTTATTTCCATTCACAGTTTATAACAGTCCATTGTTTTGTGAAATTTTCGCTTTTTATTGCTGCCGCAAAAGGCTGAGCAAGAAATGTTTTTATATTTTTTAATACAGTGCTATAGTCATCAGTCTTTGTATCAATCTTTAGACAAAAAGCTTTCCATTTCTTTTGCATTGCTTCATCACCGTCAAAAGTCATAACCCGCTCAAACTGCTCCGACGTAAAGATATGTTGACGATTTTCAAAAGTTTTTCCTAACGCTTCCGTAAGCGTTGCTCCGTCAAAATCAAACTTATTTGCAAGATAGTAGATATCGTAGTAATCCTTCATTCGACTGGAAAATTCCATAAGGCTGAGGATAGCGTCAAGCTTTTCGGCAATCGTTGTTTCAAGAGAATATGTATTTACCGTTGGCGCAATAAAATCATCAAGCTGTGTTGGAATTTTTCGCTTTTCCTGTTTCGGTACAATAACATCGCCCACGCCGAAATCGATGCTGAACGGCGTTTTCGTGTTCTTGATTCGTGCCACAAGGGAAGCGCCGATGCCGGCGTATTTCTTTGCTACGGCAATAGAGGCAATCTCTTTAACTTCAAAGGTAATAAAATCATTACCGGTAGGCGTGTTGATGATTTCTTCCAACACAGGCTTCAACTGTTCGGGGGTATTTGGTACTTTCCGAAGAAGAAAATCTACATCCACAGTCACACGACTGTCGAAGTCAGTGACAGAATATATAAACAGCCCGCCTTTAAGTACAAGGTTCTCAGCATATTTAGAATGTTCCAAACGGCGCAGAAACTCCTCCTGGCAGAAAAGCTGTAAACAAAGCTGGTAACTTCGACCACTTTCTTTCGCCTTATTTTTCAGTCTCGCAAGCACGGACGCAGCAATATCAGCCATTCAGCAGCACCTCCATTACATTCATAACCTTTGTATAAAGCTTCATTTCTCTTGCGTACTTTGAAAGGTTCGCAAGATTTTTATTTTTATCAGCAGCATAAGCGTTGACAGCTTTGTTGAAGGTTTCATTGTCCAGCTTTGTACGATATTTGAAGCAATCGCATATCGTACGTTCACGATCATACACAGCAAGTTCTATGTCGTTAAAGCGGTCTGCCACTTTTCCAATTTGTAAAAAATCCTTTTGAATATAGTAAGCCTTAATCGGAAATTCCTCTATCTTTTTTACAGCACGGGACGCCGTTCTCGGAACGGCAACAGACCATTCACGGGGAGCGAAGTCACTATACCCATAATGAAACAATGCGGATTCAACGCAAACTATTCCTTGCGGAAGAAGCTCATGCAGCAATTGCTCTTCGGTTATTTGACTGCTGTGAGGAAGTTGATAAAAACCACGGCGAATTCTTTCAATAATACCCTCTTTGCAAAGTGCCGCAACTTCATAATTTTTTATGCCCTCAGCCACGAAGTCAGCAGTTTTTCCAATGCCGCCGTTATTTATAATTACCTTTTGTACAATTTCTTTTTTGTTCAAGCAAGCACCAACTTTCCGCACGCAAAATTAAAATATTGTCCGCCATTATTATGACATAGCGTCGAAATAATTGCAATAGATTTGAGCGGACAGATTTTGCAGCATAACGAAAGATACGGCGTAGCACCTTCAGCGGTGCTACACCGTATCTCTTACATAATTACTTCCTTACCGGGCTTGCCTATTTTCCGCCTTATTCCGGCATCTTCTGCTCCAACAGCCGGTTGCCCCGAATGTCAATGACAGGGCCGCCCGTTCCCTCAATATATTCTCTGGTAATGGTAACCCGGCCGATATTGTCATCCTTTGGAATCTCATACATAATATCCAGCATAAATTCCTCTATGATAGAACGCAGGGCCCTGGCTCCGGTATCCCGCTCCATGGCCTTCTCCGCTATAGCCTCAAGGGCGCCCTCGGAAAACTCCAGCTTTACCTCGTCCAGCTCCAACAGCTTCTGATACTGCTTTAGGATGGCATTTCTGGGCTCCTTCAGAATTTTTACCATCATCTCCTTAGTCAGTCCTTCCAGGGTGTAGATAATGGGCAGACGCCCGATAAATTCGGGAATCATGCCGAACTTCTTTATATCCTCCACCGTCACCTTAGACAGAATGTTCTTATCCTTATCATATTTATCCTTCAGCTCTGAGTTAAAGCCGATAGACGCCGTCTTCGTCAGCCGCTCCTTGATAATATCCTCCAAATCGGGAAACGCGCCGCCGCAGATAAACAGGATATTTCTGGTATTCACCGTAGCCAGAGGCACCATGGCGTTCTTGCTGTTGGCTCCCACGGGAACCTCCACCTCCGCGCCCTCTAAGAGCTTTAACATACCCTGCTGTACGCTTTCGCCGCTGACGTCCCTGGTATTGGTATTCTTTTTCTTGGCAATCTTGTCAATCTCGTCGATGAAAATAATGCCACGTTCCGCCTTTTCCACGTCATTATCAGCCGCCGCCAGCAGCTTGGATACAACGGACTCAATATCGTCGCCGATATAACCCGCCTCGGTAAGGGATGTCGCGTCCGCAATAGCCAGCGGCACATCCAACAGCCTTGCCAGGGTCTTCACCAGATAGGTCTTGCCGGATCCCGTGGGGCCAATCATCAGCATGTTGGACTTTTCGATTTCAATTTCGTCCATGGTATTGGTGGCAACGCGCTTGTAGTGATTATACACCGCCACGGAAATCACCTTTTTTGCATGCTCCTGTCCCACCACATACTCGTCCAGGCTGGCCTTTATCTTATGAGGCGCGGGAATGTCCCGGATGTTCAGGGCAGGCGCCTCTCCTTCCTTTTTCTTCTTTTTCTTCAGCTTCTGCTTATTGGGAATACCCCCATCCCCCTGCAGGTCAGCCAGGTTCACAAAGCTGATATTGGGAAACCCCCCCTGCCTGGTAAGCTCGTCCATCTCCTGCTGAAACTGGGCGTTGTTCAGCATTCCCTGATAGTCAAACTGACTCACCGCATCCATTGTCTTGTTCATGCAGTCCGCACAGACACAGATATTGTTTGGCAGCTTAAACATTTTACCCGCCTTGCTCTCAGGCCTGCGGCAGATGAAGCACACGTCCTCATATTCGCTGTTGTCGCTTTTTCCCGCATTCTGCGTCCTGGAGGCGTCGGGATGTTCATGGGACGAGTCCTGTCCCTGGGATGCGTCCTCGTCTTTTTCGCTGTCCGTCCCCGGATTTACCTCAGTCTCTTTATTTTCATCTTCATCTCTGTATATATCAGACATATTTCCTCATTTCCGCAATGCCGGATTTGTCCTCAGACCGGAATCGCTAACCCTGTTGGCCTTTTCTAGCATAACACAGACTTTCGCCCCAGTCAAATATCGAAGAAGATTCATATGAAAAAGATTTGAGAGTTGTTACTTTTCACACCCACGCCAGATACAGCATAATGCTGAATTTAAAAAAATT
>JAMPFR010000091.1 GCA_023664365.1 Acetatifactor muris
TATAAAACCGATTTCAGATTTGCGAAATTACACAGAAGTATTGAAACAGGTAGATGCTTCAAACCGTGTGTATCTTACACGGAACGGACACGGAGAATATGGCATTCTTACTATGTCTGAGATAGATGAGCTTGACAGATGTCGGGCTGCTTATACACTTTTTTCTAAACTGAAGAAAGCAGAGGAACGTGCAGATAAGGAAGGTTGGATTTCCGCAGACGATCTGGAAAAAGAATTGGGGGTAGTGGATTGAAGAAACTGAAATACTCTCCAGATGCCCGTGAGAAGTTAAAGCAGATAAAGCAGTATGTGGCGCAGAAGTTTGGCGCCGACACAGCGGGCAAAGTTATTAAAGAAATGACAAAATCCATTCGAGATTTGCAGCGATTTGAAGAGAAAGGTGTTTCTGTGGAGAGTGTTTTAGGTATTCCATGTGATTACAGAATGTTATATGTCAGGCATAATTATGTATTCTATCAAATTGAAGCTGATACTATAAAAATTACGGACATATACAATGAAAGAGAGGACTTTATGCGGAAACTGTTTGGAATTAAGACTACTACAGAAGAGGCAGAGAATTATTGGAAAGATTAGCGGCAACATTTTGACAACAGAAAATCAGCAAACCATAATAAATGATGTAATTGAAGTAAAAAAGGGCGTATATTTGCATATAACTTAAATAAGTACAGTTAAGAACAACAAAGAACACGCCGAGTTTGAATGGTTTCTGATTGAAAACAAGGCCCTTTCAGGCTATAATAGAATTATCATAACATAAACAACAGGAGGAGAGATATGTTAAAAACAAAATTAGGTATTTCCATCGCGCTGGTAGGGGCGGCAATGTACTTTCTGGGGGCAGTCAGTTTTACTCCGGCGGTACTGCTTGCAGGCTATGTACTGATTGCGGAGCAGAATGAATGGGTAAAGCGTCAGGCGGCGAAGATGATTGGCGTTGTTGTGCTGTTCAGCCTGCTGAGCATTGCAGTGAGCTGGGTTGACGATATTGTAGCTGTGCTGAACATTATTGTACGTTGGTTCAATCAGGAAGTATATCTGTCGGTTCCCGCAAATCTGACGAGCCTGCTCCGATATATCATTTCCACAGCAGAGGAAGTATTGCTGCTTGTGTTGGGCTTTATGGCGCTGAGAATGAAGAACGTAAAGATTGTTTTTATCGACAAGCTGCTCGACAAGTTTATGAGCAATGAGCAGTAATATCAAATTCTATTGTCATGAATAAAAGATGTGGCGGGTAATCTTGCGGATTGCCCGCCATATTTGATATGTGTACTCGGCGGCGCACGTTTCTTTTTTTCATGACAATAGAATTTTCGCGAAACGTGAATTCTATTGTTTGCAATCGGTAATTACTGTATTTTACAAATGCCGGATAGTGCTGTATACTATATATGTAATTCGTTTTTGAAAGAACCGGGCAGGGAGGTGAGAATATGCTGTGTCATATGATAATCGATTTAAGCAGGGAACTCTGTACAAGGTCTGATGACGGGATAAAACTTGTACAGAGGTAGAAACAGTGATTGTCCGCATTGGATTTTGTACATTCTGAATATTGTAAAAATAAAAGAATGGAGAAGATTCAATGAGAAGAGATAAAATAAATAACACAGATAAAACAGAAAAAAGTAAAACAGAAAAAAGGGAAACAGCGGAAAACAGCTTCGGCAAATACATTATCCTGTGGTTAAGCCAGAGTGTATCGGGACTGGGAAGCTCCATGACAGGATTCGCACTGGTGCTATGGGCCTATGAGCAGAGCCACTCTGCCATGTCTGTGTCCCTGATGTCATTTTGCAATTATGTGCCGCATGTGTTCTTAAGCCTGTTTGTCGGAGCATTTATAGACAGACACAGGAAGAAAACAATCATGCTGGTATCAGACAGCATTGCGGCGGCAGGCTCTCTGGCGGTGCTGTTATTGGTGATTACAGGGCGGCTGGCGGTCTGGAACATTTACGTTATCAATGTGATCATCGGTGTGACAAATGCTTTTCAGCAGCCGGCGTCGGCGGTGGCCACCGGAAGGCTTGTACCGGAGGAGAAAATATCCAATGTGAGCGGAATGAATTCCTTTTCCGGCAACCTGATTGTGGTGTTCAGCCCTGTGCTTGCAGCGACCCTTTTTGCAGTGGGCGGACTCCCGCTGATTCTGCTGATTGACCTGGCCAGCTTCCTGTTTGCGTTTTGCATACTGCTTATTTTTATTGTGATTCCGGAGCTGCCTTCGGAGCAGGAAGATAAATCTCCCTTTGCCGGGATAGCGGAAGGTTTTGCTTTTCTGAAAACGGAAAAAGGCATTTTGTATATTATGCTGACTATGGCGCTGATTAATTTCTTTTCGAGGCTGACCTACGAAAATATCCTGTCGCCTATGATTCTGGCAAGGAGCGGAGAAAGCAACATCACCCTGGGAATCGTAAACGCCTGTATGGGGATAGGCGGAATTGTCGGAGGAATTATTGTTTCCGTGAAAAAAGAGAGCCGCCGTAAAGCGACGGCAATCTATGTCTCGGCCGCGCTGTCGTTCCTGTTTGGAGATTTGATGATGGCAGCGGGGAGAAATGTTTTCTGGTGGTCTGTGGCCGCAGCTGCCGCCAGTCTGCCGATTCCGTTTATTATGGCAAATCAGAATGCGATATTATATAAAAGGATTCCGGCCGCCATGCAGGGGCGTGTGTTTGCGGTAAGAAATGCGGTTCAGTACAGCACCATACCCATCGGCATTATCCTCGGAGGCTGGCTGGCGGATTATGTTTTTGAGCCCTTTATGAATTCCGGGAGCGGCCCGGCGGACTTGTTGGGGAAAATAACGGGAGGCGGCCCGGGAAGCGGTATGGCGGCAATGTTCTTGTGCACCGGTGTGTGCGGGTTCGCAATAAGCATATTGTCCTGCCTGAATCGTGAGATAAGGAAACTGAACTGAGCGGTATGATTTTTCTTTTTGGTTATTTTCATTTTTTGCTAATGGAGTTATAATAAATGACAGGGGAAATATTCGAAAGAATTATGATTAGGAGGACGGTATTATGAGATTGGTAACGCGTTCGGATTTTGACGGTCTTGCCTGCGGGGCGCTGTTGTTGGAAGTGGGAATCATTGACAGTTGGAAATTTGCGCACCCCAAAGATTTACAGGACGGCCTGATTGAGATAAACGAGAATGACTGTCTTGCAAACGTGCCCTATGTGGAAGGCTGCGGACTCTGGTTTGATCACCACTCCAGCGAGCATGAAAGGCTTCAGCTACAGGGAAAGTACAAAGGTGAGAGCCGGATTACTCCGTCCTGCGCCCGGATTATTTATGAATATTACGGCGGACGGGAGAGGTTTCCCCAGTTTGACGACCTGATGGAAGCAGTGGACAAGGTGGACTCGGGCAATCTGACCTTCAGTGAGATTATGAAACCGGAGGGATGGATCCTGGTGGGATTCCTGATGGATCCGAGAACGGGGCTGGGAAGGTGGAGACAGTTTACCATTTCCAACTATCAGCTGATGGAAAAGCTGATGGAGGCCTGCCGCACCATGACTACGGATGAGATTCTCGCTCTGCCGGATGTGCAGGAGCGTATTGAGGTATATCAGGAGCAGACCAGGAAGTTTAAGGAGATGGTGAGACGGTATACCAGAGTGGAAGGAAAGGTTATCATTACCGACTTAAGAGGCGTTGATCCCATTTATACCGGCAACCGTTTCATGATATACAGTATGTATCCGGAGCAGAATATCTCTGCGTGGATTGTCAGCGGACGGGGCGGCAAAGGCTGCTCGGCGGCGGTGGGTTACAGCGTTCTGAACAAGACCTCCGATGTGGATGTGGGCAGCCTGATGTTAAAGTACAACGGCGGCGGACACAGGAAGGTGGGCACCTGCCAGTTTACGGATGAAAACATGGAGACGGACCTTCCCAAGATGCTGGCAGAGCTTTGCGAGATGGCGAATAAAAAGTAATGGCATATTTCAGTGTTTTGGATTTGGAACAACCGGATATGGCGAATGTTTCAAGGCCCGGATTCTTTTGGGACCTGAATCTGAATCAGATAACGGATATCATACAGCAGCAGTCTCCTCAGTACGACGTTCTGAAAATGTACTGCCGTTTCCCTGTGGGCGAAGCATGTGCCCGGTATCGCAGGGAAATTTACGGAGATGTGAAGCGGCGGGAGGTTTATGAGTGCTTTCAGGCTTTTTCGGGGAAAATGAGGAAGGCGGCCTCCGCCGCAGAGTGCCGGGAAACGGTGAAGACAGAGCTGCAAAGAAAAGCCTGGCATGTCAGCGCTGTGAACGGATACTGTACTGCCGTAAGCGGCCTGCAGGCAGCGCTGGCAGGGATGGAGCTGCATTCGGAGGGCCTGCGGCGGCTGTCGGAATACCTGAACAGCTGCACAGGGCAGGAATCCTTTCAAAAATGCAGTGAGGAGGCCGGGCTGATACGGCAGCAGATGTCGGAGCTTCACCTGATTCTGGAAATTGAAGACAACAGGGTTGTCATTACCCGGGGAGAAGGTACAGGAGCTTACGAAAAGCTGCTGGGCGATAGCCGGGGAGCCGGAAAGCTGACGCCTTTTTTGGGCAGCCCTGAAATGTCGCCTCTGGAGGAGGCGGTCTTTGAAGCTTTCCGTAGGAAGAATCCGGAGTTTTTTGACAGAGTGGAGCGGTTTGCAAAAGAATATCCTGACTATGAGGATCATACTATCCTGCGGCTGGAGCAGGAGATACAATATTACCTTGCCTTTTTCCGCTTTGAAGAGCGGATGAAAGAGCAGGGCTTTGCTTTCTGTACGCCGGAAACGGATTTAAACCGGGATATGGAAGCGGCGGGATTGTACGATCTGGCGCTCGCCTGTGCTAATTGTGCCCGGGGCAGAGCCGTAGTGAGCAATGATTTTGCCTACCGGAAGGGGGAGCGTTTCTTCGTGGTGGGCGGTCCCAACCAGGGCGGCAAGACCACCTTTGCCAGGAGCATGGGCCAGCTGGTGTATTTCGGCGGAATGGGGCTGGATGTGCCTGCGGTGCAGGCGAATGTGCCGCACTTCACAGCGCTGTTGACCCACTTTTCCGCAGAAGAGAACCTGGGCAGCGGAAAGGGAAAACTGAAGGAGGAGCTGATGCGTCTTGCGCCTATGATGAAAGAGCAGGCGGAGGGCGCTTTTGTGATTATCAATGAGTTGTTTACCACAGCGGCTCATTATGACGGCTGTGTCATGGGGCAACGGGTGCTGGGTCATTTTATTGAAAAGGGCTGTATGGGCATTTATGTGACCCACCTGAAGGAGCTGGGAAATTCCGTGGAGGGCGTGGCGGCGCTGACAGCCATGCTGGACGGAAGCCGGGAGCGGAAGCGAACCTACAAAATCAGCCGTGAGAAGCTGGAGGATGTGGGCTATGCGGAAGATATTGTACGGAAATACGGTCTGACTTATCCGGAGCTGCACCGGAGACTGGCAGGGGAAGAGGAGGGGCGGCAATGAAGGTACAGCTTTTATATCCCCGCCGTGAATGGGACGACAGAGGCGCTTATTATGATACGGAAAGCATTATGAAGGACTTGGGGCTGTCCCTTCTGTTTCAGGTATCCTCCAGAAGCCAGGAGCCGAAAAAGGGAACGGTGCAGCGGGCCGACGAGGCCGACCGTCATCTGGGCGAAATGCTGAAAAAGGTCATGATGATACCCCTCAGGACAAAGGAGGAAATTTATTACCGTCAGGAAATTCTCAGGGACTGTATGGAGAATAAGGAATTTATCGGGTCTCTGTACGAGATTTCCAGGGACATGACATTCCGCTGGGAAGCGTTGGGAAAGCATCAGCTTGACAAGCCGGGTTCCAGGGATAAAAGCGCGAATCTGCTGTCCAGAATAGAGATTCTGCATCTGTTTATAAATACGCTCTCCCGGATCAAGGAGTTGTGCCGCCGCTATGATACGGGCGTGGCGGCAGCTGCAAACCGCAGGGCAGGGGATTCTGAGGGGGTGGCCGATTCGGACGGCGGCGCAGGAGCTGGGGAGAAGGCTGCCGGAAACCGCAGGGAAGGGGATGGCGGTAAGACCGCCGGATACTTAAGCTCCCGGGGGCTTGTGGATTTCTGCCGCAGGCTGGAGGACGATTTCGGGGACGAACAGGAGGAGAAAATCAGAGGAGTTCTATCGGACATTATTTTTTACTGTGACGGACAGGAAGAGTATTCTCTGTCAGGCAGCGGACGAAAGAAAGAGAATATATCCCGCATGGTTTTGGACTGCCGTGTGGCGGAGGGTATGAAGCTGGGCGTGATAAGTCTGGAGGAGGTATCAACCCAGGAGAGGAAGCTGCGGAAAAGAAAAGGCGAAGTGACGCTGCGGGAAAAGATGATGACTGCATTTTCAAAGGAACCCATGCTGGTTTTGAAGGATGTGGAGCTTCTAGAGGATTTGAAGCAGTTAAATGAGCAGGTTACGGCTCATGTCATGGACAGCTTCCGGCCCATGATGGATGAACTGAGAGGTTTTTTTGAGGCGCTTTATGTTCAGACAGCCTTTTATCAGGCCTGCTGTAATCTGTTTACCCGCTGTGAGCATTCCCGCATCCCTCTGTGTTTTCCTGATGTGGGAAGCAGGGAGCAGCTGCATTTTCAGGGGCTGATGGAATTTTGCATGGCGGTTTACCGGGGGCAGGTTCCCGTGGGCAATGACTGTGATGCGGACGGGAAGCGGCTTCTGGTGGTTACCGGCGCGAACCAGGGCGGCAA
Source organism: Acetatifactor muris (assembly GCA_023664365.1). GTDB lineage: Bacteria > Bacillota > Clostridia > Lachnospirales > Lachnospiraceae > Acetatifactor > Acetatifactor muris_B. The sequence goes on from JAMPFR010000091.1 coordinate 6,756, forward strand.
GTCTACCTTCCTGCGCAGTATAGGTATTGCGCAGGTGATGCTGCAGTGCGGTATGCCGGTCTGCGCAAAGGAGTTTGTAAGCGGTATCTTTCCCTGCTTTTTTACCCATTTTACCAGGCGGGAAGACAGCGGTATGAACAGCGGCAGGCTGGACGAGGAGCTGGGGCGTATCGATGGAATCATCAGGCACTTGGGAGAAGGTTCCATGGTGCTGCTGAACGAGTCCTTTGCCACCACCACGGAGGAGGAAGGCTCCGCCATTGCCGATGATGTGATTCGGGCCATGGTGGAAGCGGGAGTGAAGGTTCTGACGGTTACCCACCTGCTGGCCTTTGCAGGAAAAATGTATCGGCGGCAGCTGCAGGAGACAGCCTTTCTTACCGCACAGCGCAGGGAGGACGGCACCCGCACCTTTAAGATGATACCCGGAGAGCCGGAGCTGACCAGCTTTGGGTTGGATTTGTATGAGGAGCTGATAGGGGAGTGAAGGATGCCGGAAAAAGCGGAGGCCCGCGAGATGCAGTAGGCTGGAAAAGTCGGAAAAAGGACAATAAAAAGGACGATAAAAAAAGACTGACAGGAGTGTCAGTCTTTTGACTTGCAGAAAACTTCGTTGTGGCAAAGTGCCGCTTACGGTACTTTTTGCAGGAACTGCTGCATTGCCGCGCGACAGGCAGCAGTCCTGTGATATGTACTTACTTTACGGTCACGGAAGTGATGTGAGGGTTTGCACCGTTGTACCAGTACAGGAAGCCCTCCAGGTCAACCACGTCTCCAACCTTCAGGTTTTCCACGGCAGCGTAGACGTCCGTGGTGTTGTCGCACAGATAGGATTCAACGCAGAAGGTGTAGGTCTGGCCGTTCACGGACACGTTGAAATACAAATCGCTGTTGGAATCATGGTCGCCGGAGTTGTTGTCGTTGTATACGAAAGCACAGTCGTAAGATACGCCGTCCTTTTCATAGGTCTCAACGGTCATGCCCTTGAAGGACACGAATTCGTTCTGATGGTTTACCAGGTCGTCGCTGCCAAGCAGGGAAGTGACGTCCGTTGCCGCTGCCACATAGCTGCCGGACAGGATTTCGAAGCTGGCGTCTATAATTTCCACTTCGCCGGCCCATTCGGCCTTTTTGCCGGTAACCTTTATTTTAGTGCCGGGGGTCAGCTTTTTACTGTCCTCCTCGGAACAGCTCATACCGTATATAAAGTAAGCGCCGTCCTTATCCTGAGCGTAAACAGTGATTGTGTTGTCCCACCATGACTGGTGCGCCTGAACATAAGCCTCAATAACCACATCGGTATCCAAGTCGGCAGCCATATACTCCGCATGGGTCATAACGCCCTCGGATTTTGCATCGGAATCGCCGCCGCAGGCAGTGAAGGCAAGCACAAGTGTAAGTGCCAGAATCAAAACAAGTGACTTTTTCATATTTCCTCCTCTTTTTGAAAGTGATGGCTTGCAGCCATTCATATAATCCGTAAATCCGGATTTGAACGGCCATGTTTTTGGAATCAAGGCTATTATACAATAAAATCCGGGAAAATCAATGGGCATTATGACGGGTTTTCCGTGCTTTTAGCGCCTCCCGGCATACATAAATAATAATCAGAACCCAGGCTGTGCACAAAACAGCCAGCAGAGCCACCGCCGTTCCGGGAAGGGAACCCAGCTCCGCCCGGCCGGCAGCGGCAGTACTTTTCTGATCCAGGCGGTACAGGGAGGTCACATCGGCAAACAGCTTTTCCATATAAGCTTCATCCACCGTCTCCGAACGGCGGACGGATTTTGTCACGTTTTCTATCAATTGTCCCGCCGCGTCCCGCAGGGAAGCGGAGCCGTTAAACACAGGGGTCACAAAGGTATTGTCCGGATTGTCCAGAAGCAGCCTTGCAGCCTGAATTTTCAGGTCGTAATGAAGGTTGTTGTCTTCTCCTGCCCTGGACAGGTAATCCTGATATTCCGGATCGTTCCGGGCCTTGGAGGTGACGGGGACATACCCTTCCGTCTCGGAATAGGCAATCTGCACCTGGTTTGTCAGCAGGTATTGGGTGAAGAGCCAGGACGCCAGGACCTCCTGGAGATCCGATTTGTTAAAAATACACACCGAGGGGCCCTGGGAAATCATCCTGGGATTGTCCGTGTCAAACTGGGGAAGCTGCATCACCGCCGTCTCAAATTCCACCAGCTGATCCTCGCTGATGTCCAGCAGGGGCGCGTGAGAGCCCATCCAGGTGGCTCCGGCAGTGGAATCTATGGCAAAAATACACTGTCCCGCGTTCAGGAAATTGGCGGGATAGCTGGATATTTTAAAAGTAGAAAAAGCGCCGGTCTTCGTATGCTCTGCAACAGTATAAAGCAGTTCCTTTGTGGTATCGTTGAAAATCAGGACTTCGCCTTCCTCTGTGGAGTAGCCTGCCTCCAACTGCTTCAGCATCTGAATCATCATATTGTCCGTGGACTTATAGATGAAAGGAATCATGACGCTCTGGCCGTTGACCTGATAATTGCCGTCCGCGTCCTTTGCCGTGGCAGCGTCCGCAACCTCCCAGATAAAATCCCAGGTCAGCTCCTCCGGAAGCTGATAGCCCAAAGCCTCCACATAGGTCTTGTTTATATAGCAGGCCTCGCTGGAGCGCATGAAGGGAACGGCGTAATAGTGGCCGCCAAAGGAGCATTCCTGCAGGAACTGAGGAAGAATTTCCTCCTGCCGGGGCGCGTCAAACAACACCCCGCTGCCGCCCAGGCCGTAGGTCTCATCCGTAAACAAATCATCCAGCGGCACCACCACGTTTACCCCCGTAAGATAAGTGGCGATGTGATCCGGGTAGGTGATACACACGTTGGGGGTGGTGTTGGTGGCAATATTAGTGATGACATCATTGTAAATCCGGCCGTAATCCGTATACAGGCGCAAGTTTACGGTAATGTTGGGATACAGCTTCTGAAAGTCTTCAATGGCTTTTCTGTAAATGTCCGTCTGGGTCTTGTTGGTGTCGTTCTTGGCCCAGAAGGTAATCTCATACTTCCCGGAGACGTCAAACTCCTCCGGAATTGTAAAGGCTTCCAGTCCCCTGGAGCCATGGCAGCCTGTGAGGAAAAAGAGAGAAAGGACTGCAAGCAGCAGAAGCATTTTGCATTTTTTCATGCCTTTGTACCTCCTCTTGCCACGCCCGCCATAATCTTTTTACGGAAAATCAGGAACAGGATAATCAGGGGCAGGGAAATGACTACCACTGCCGCCATCATGGCGGGAATGTTTTCCCGGCCGAAGCCGTTTTCCCGGATTTCCTGGATGCCGTTGGACACCAGAAAATAATCCGGGTCGTCTGTAATCAGCCGGGGCCATACATAGGAGTTCCAGCATTCGATAACCTTTAATATTATGATGGTGATAATGGTGGGCCTGCAGATGGGAATCATAACCTTCCGCAGGTATCGGAAATCCGAAGTGCCGTCCACTTTGGCTGCATAGTAAAGGGAATCGGGCACCTGGGCAAAATTTTCCCGCAGCAGATAAATGTAGAACACGGAGGTCACGGAAGGCAGAATCAGTCCCGTGAAGGTGTTCCGCAGTCCCAGGTTGGTGATGGTGGTAAAGTTGGTGATAACTACCAATTCGTTGGGAATCATCATCAGGGACAGGAAGAGGGTAAATACCAGATCTCTGCCCTTAAAGTTCAGCCGGGCGAAAGCAAAAGCCGCCAGGACGATGACTGCCAGCATGATGGCGGTGGTTATCACGGTGAAGATAAGGGTGTTCCAAAGATATTTTCCCAGAGAAACCGAGGTAAAGGCATCCATGTAATTCTGCAGGGTGGGCGACAGGGTAAAAAACGCCGGAACCCGCTCGGAGTTATAGGCGCCGTAGCCTTTTACGGAGGTCAGCACCATCCAGTAAAAGGGAAACAGCACGATAACCGCCCAGAGGGTAAGGAAGAAGTACCGTATCACATTTGCCGCCGTCTTCCGGGCCTTTGCCTGTTTTTCTATTTTTTCATAATCAAGTTGGTTTGCCATATTTCAACTCCGTTTCCTGTAATTTATATCATACTGTTCCGAAATGCGGCGCATCCGCTCCGGCCCCTTGCGAGTATGCTTCCATGGGCCGACAGCGCCCGGTTACACATAGTGCACATGTTTCCTGCTCACCAGCAGATTGATGCAGGTGATGGTGAGAACGATGGCAAACAGGATGATTGCCGCCGAAGACGCGTAAGAGGGATACCCTCCGCTGTTGCCGTACAGCATGTCGTACACATAGCCCACGATGGTATTCATTTCCGCAGCGTTTAAATTGGTGCCGAACAAGGCCACCGCGTCGCTGTAAGCCTTGAAGGCGCCGATAAAGCCGGTGATAATCAGATAGAAAATCATGGGCGAAATCATGGGGATTGTAATCTTCCGGAAAATACGGAAGCTGCTTGTGCCGTCCACCTTTGCCGCATTGTAGTATACCTGATTTACGCTGGCCAGGGCGCTGGTGAGAATCAGGATTTTAAAGGGCATCACCACCCAGACCGTGTAAAAGCACAGCACAAACATCTTTGCCCAGTAAGGGCCGTCGATAAAGTCCACGGAGTCCCCGCCGAACAGTTGAATCAGAAGATTTATCATGCCGTCGGTATAGGCCGTCTTTTTAAACAGAATCATGAACACCAGGCCCACGGCCAGGGTGTTTGTCACATAGGGCAGAAAGTACACGGTCTGAAACAGATCCCGCAGAGGCTTGATGGAGCTTAAGCCTACGGAAATCAGCAGCGCCAGAATAGTGGACACGGGCACCGTGATAATGACCAGTATAAAGGTATTTTTCACTGCCTGCAGGAAATAGGGGTCATGCAGGACATAGGAATAATTGTAGCCGCCCACGCCCAGATAGGTCTGAGAGGCGGAATTGTACCCCTCCTCGAAGGAGTAGACAAACACGTCCACCAAGGGGTATATCATGAATACGCCTAAGAAGAGAATGGCCGGAAGCAGGTACAGCCACCCCTTAAAATTTTGTTTTTCCATGTCTCCTCTCATTCCGCCGCATAAGCGGCTATTTGGTTCCGAACAGATTGCTGCCTCGTTTGCTTCGACTCATTCTCCGCCGCACAAGCGGCTATTTGATCAACGGGAAGCTTGGGACGCACAGTGTTACAAATCTACAGCTGAAAGCGGCTGTTCTGTCTCAAAGGAAATCCGCTCCTCCGTCTCCTTGCGGAAAAGAAACACCTTGGCGGGTTTCAGGGCAAACCGGACAGTGTCGGAAGCTGCGTCAACTTTAGTTTCCGCAGCGATGATAGAGCGGATGGTATCGCTCTGGCAGCAGGGGTGGCCGGAAACTACGCTGACGTCCCTGCCCATGACCTCCAGACGGTTTAATTGGCAGTGCAGGGGGCCGTCCTCCCGGAGAATAAAGCCCTCGGGACGTATACCCACATGAACCGCCTGATCCGGAACGCCGGGAACCGACAGAACCGGGTCGTCACCGATAAGAAGCCGGCCGTCCTTCACGGCGCCGTCAAAGACATTGATGGGCGGTGTACCCAGAAACTTTGCCACGAAGAGATTGACAGGATTGTCATAAACCTCCTGGGGTTTCCCGATCTGTTGTACATAGCCGTCCTTCATGACTACGATTAAATCCGATATGCTCATGGCCTCATCCTGGTCATGGGTGACAAAGATAGTGGTAATTCCGGTTTCTTTCTGAATGCGCCGGATTTCCTCCCTGGTCTGCAGGCGCAGTCTGGCGTCCAGATTGGAGAGAGGCTCGTCCAGCAGAAGCACCTTGGGCATTTTCACCAGCGCTCTTGCAATGGCCACCCGCTGCTGCTGGCCGCCGGAGAGCTCGCTGGGCTTACGCTCCATAAGCCCCTCGATCTGTACCAGCTTTGCCGCTGCGTAAACCTTGCCCTGCATCTCCTCCCTGGAGAGCTTTGCCGGGCCTTTCAGGTTTTCCAGGGGGAATCGGATATTTTTCTCAACCGTCAGATGAGGGTAGAGGGCATAGTTCTGGAACACCAGCCCCACGCCTCTGTTTTCGGG
>JAMPFR010000092.1 GCA_023664365.1 Acetatifactor muris
AGGCGTCGGAGGCCTTCGTTCTATCCGTTAGACTACGGATGCAAATGTTACAAAAGTATTACATCACCCTGTCTATAATATCATAAAACATCCTGTATGTCTACCTTGAATTATTGAAAATTTATAAAATTATTTTAATAGTTTTGGCAGAAAGGTCATAGTAATAGAGATTGTCCGATAAAATCTCCTCCGCCGACACATGCTGCCTGTTCACCTCCCGTATTATTTTTTTAATCTCTCTGGTAGATTCCGCTCCTGTTTTTTCCAGGATCAATACCTCATGAACAGAGCTGGGAATAATATAGAAGCTGTTCTTTTTCAGCCTGCCAATCCTATCCAGCATACCCGGATACAGCATACAGGCCGCGCCGTGAATCCGCCTGCGGTTTGTCAGCACCAGCAGCGGTATATCCGCGTCCGGCCCTGAGAGGACGTCCTCCTCCATCTCCAGCATTTTCTCCAGCATCTCCCGCATGGGCGTAACGCTGCCCGGGAAGAGCCTGGGCGTATTCTCCCCCGCCGGAATCATCAGATCCTTTACCTTTATATTCCAATGCTCCATATGAGAATTATGTATCAGGATCGACCCTTCTCCCAGCATTTCGTCGCTGTAAGCATAATAAAAACAAATTGCCAGATCCAGGAACTCCACATAGGGTATGGTACGGAGCAGCTCCCGATTGCTCTGCCTGTTAATCAGGCGGTAGCAAATCCTGTCCCTGACCTTTTCAAAAGACTTGAAAAAGCTCATATCAATGCTTTCCCGGGGCGTCTCCTCACGGAAAATTTCAAGAATCCTGTCCAGCACTTCCCGGAAGGTTACTCCATCCTCATACGCCGCATGGAAGGTTTCCAGATAAATGGTAGGCGCCACGTTGCTTTCCGGCGGCAGTATCAACAGGCCGTGAAGCAGTACGCCGTTATTCTTTTTTACCTCCTTCAGTTCCGCCCGGTAAGCCTCTCCAAGCTCCTTTTCCACTGCCCTGCACACTTTCTGTGCGAACTCGTTTATTTCCATTTTCCCTCTTTCTGTGCCGTTCTTTGATTTATATGATATTATTTGATGTGTTTTCAGAATTAACAGAACCTTAACAGAAGTTTTTCCGCTCATACGGCACTATGGGCGGAAAAACAAGAAAAGACAACAGCGCTCCCTAAAGCGCCGCTGTCTTACAAGTCCGGCAGTTTGAAAATGATGCAGCCTGCTTACACACGGGACAGATATTCACCCGTTCTGGTATCGATCTTGATCTTGTCCCCCTGGTCAACGAACAGCGGAACGGAAACCTGTGCTCCGGTCTCCACGATAGCGGGCTTGCTGGCTCCGGTAGCGGTATCACCCTTAAAGCCCGGCTCTGTCTCGATAATCTCCAGCTCCACAAACAGGGGCGGCTCCACAGAAAATACACTGCCATTGTGGGAACAGATTTTGCACATCTCGTTCTCTTTCACAAACTTCATCGCGTCGCCCACGGTATCGCTGTTTAACGCGGTCTGTTCATAGTTTTCCGTATCCATAAAGTAATACAGATCACCGTCCTTGTACAGGTACTGCATATCTTTTCTATCAATACGCGCCTGAGGGCACTTTTCCGTAGGGCGGAATGTCTTTTCCACAACGCCGCCGCTCTTGACATTTTTCAGCTTTGTTCTCACGAAAGCCGCACCCTTGCCAGGCTTTACATGCTGGAATTCAATAATCTGATATACATTGTTATCGTACTCAATGGTAATACCATTTCTGAAATCACCTGCAGAAATCATATTATGTTCCTCCTAATCCTCTTCACAAAATAATTCTTTCTAAGTTTAATATAAAAGCATCCTAATTTCAACTGTTTTCGTAAATTTTTTTGAACACATTCAGGAATGTGCGGTCTGAACCGTCAGTATATGGTCGATGGCCTGCAGATACCCCTCCAGCCCCCGGCCGTAAATCTGCCTGTCGCAGGCCGGCGCCGTCACGGAGATCTTTCTGAATTCCTCCCGCTTTGTAATATCGGAAATATGGATTTCCACCTTTGGCACCCGGATGCTGGCAAGGGCGTCCCGAATGGCATAACTGTAGTGGGTGTAGGCGCCGGGATTAATGACAATCCCCTCTGTACCGTCGAAATAAGCCTCCTGTATCCTGTCTATAATAGCTCCCTCATGGTTGCTCTGGAACACGGTAATCTCGCAGCCCGTCTCCTCGCCCTTTTTCTTTATCATGTCCAGCAGATACTGATAATCCCGGTTACCGTACACATTTCTTTCACGAATGCCCAGAAAATTGATATTGGGGCCGTTTATGACAAGCAGCTTCCTTTTTTCCGTTTCCCGCACTATCCTTTTCAGAATGCCTTCCGGATCTGTCTGATCCGCGTCTATGACAATATCCGCGCAGGCCTCGTAGGCTTCCCTGCGCTCCTCCATAAGCTGCCGGATTCTGTCTAAGGGATCCCCGCATTGCAGGAGAGGCCTGGTGGCGTCATTTTTCAGCCTTTCATACACCGTCTCCGGTGAAACCCTGAGATAAACCACCCTGCCAAGCTTTTTTAAAAGCGCTCTGTTTTCCTCCCTCACCGGCATACCGCCGCCCACGGAATAAATCCTGCTGCCGCTCTTTCCCACCAGGTCGCCCAGCAGCTCCGTCTCCAGCTGTCTGAAATATTCCTCTCCGTCGTCGGCAAAGATTTCATTGACGCTCCTGCCCTCCCGACGCTCTATCAGCTTGTCCGTATCCTCCACAGGCACCTGCAGCCTGTAGGACAGCTTCACTCCCACCGTGGTCTTGCCGCTGCCCATAAACCCGATCAATACCAGATTTTCTCCTTTTCTCATGCTTCCTCTCCCATATGCATCGCCTGCTGCATGGCGCGGTAAGCCAGCTTTTCCTGTTCTCCCGCCACCTTCCTGCCCGTCCACAGCTCATAGGCAATCACGCCCTGATACAAAAGCATCCTCAGGCCGTTATACGCCCTGCCGCCTGCGGCCTCCGTGAGCTGCATAAACCTTGTTTCGGCAGGATTAAATATCAAATCATAGCCGGTATGTATCCTTTTATAAAAGTCCGCCTCTTCAATCACCGCCCGTTCCGCCTCGGGGAACATTCCCACGCTGGTGGTCTGAACGGCAAGATACCGTCCGCCTGCAGGCAGCTGTCTCCAGTCGTCCACGGGCATGGCTTCGGCAACCTTTCTTCCTGTTTGGGAATTGACTTCCTCCGCAATTTCCCGGGCTTTTTCCAGAGTACGGTTCAGCAGGAGGATTTTCTCCGCTCTTTCGGACAGCATCACCGCAACGGCTCTGGCCACTCCTCCGGCCCCCAGAATCAGCACCCTTTCTCCCAGGGTCTTTACCCCGTCCGCCTCCATCGCCCGCAGCAGTCCCGGCATATCCGTATTATAGCCCCGGAAACCGCCTTCCACACGCACCAGGGTATTTACGGCCCCTATTTTCTCTCCCAGGGGATCCATCTCCTTTAAATACGGGATAACCCTGCTTTTATAGGGGACGGTGACATTACAGCCCAGCAGATTCAGAGCATATGCCCCCTCCACTGCCTCCTTCACCTGTTCCGGCTGTACATGAAAAGGCACATAGACCAGGTTTTCTCCCATGGCTTCCGCCAACGTGTTGTGGATGGCCGGAGACATGGTATGCTCCACCGGGCTGCCAATCAGCCCGCAGGTGCGGGTGTAGCCGTCAATGCTCATGCCCTTTCCTCCTCTTTGCTTCTCTGTGGTAAAAATACAGTACAATCCGCTCCAGCTTCCGCTTCAGCACGATCTGGATTTCCTCTTTCGGATGAATGGGCCGGACAAGATAGGTCACAATGCCTGCCTTCTTAGCCCCCCATATGTCCGTAAACAGCTGATCTCCCACGAAAACCGTATTCTCCGCCGAAGTGCCCATGCGCTCCATGGCTCTTTCATACCCTGCCCTGCCGGGCTTTCCCGCCTTGAAAATATAGGGTGAGCCTGCCGCGTCACAGAAGCTCTTCACCCTTGGCTCTTTGTTATTGGAGAGGGCGCAGGTCTGATACCCTATTGCACGAAGCCTTGCAAACAACGCAGCCGAACGTTCGTCTGCGGGAGCCCCGTGGGGCACCAGCGTATTGTCAATGTCAAAAATAATCCCTCTGTATCCCCGGCGGTACAGTCCCTCATAGTCTATATCGTAAGCGTTATCCGCCTCATTGTCCGGAAAAAAACGTTTCAGCATTCCCTGCACACTTACCAAATCTTCATTCCTTTCATACTTACAAAATGATATCCGCCCGTTCCCTGATTTTATATGCGGCAAAATATTTTTCCTCCCAGGGAATCCACTTGCCCATGAATATCGGAAGAGAATCGGCTCCGTCCCGCTCCTTGATTCTGGCCCGCTGCTCCAGCGCTTTAATATCACAGAATATCCGGATGTCCATATAATCTCCGAATTTCGGATGACAGCTGTAGGCGCCTTCCACAATGCGCAGCATACTTGCAGGCACACGCCGGCTCTCCCCATATGCCTTATTTTTACAGTCGTAGCATGTATACTCAAAGGCGGCGGGAAATCTCAGTCCGGGCAGTACCTCCTCCGCAAAGCGTTCATAATGGATATTGCCCCCCGGCTCATTCAGCCGTTCCTTTGTCCGCAGTTCCCGAGGCAGGAAAAAATCATCCATATGAATCAGACCTGCTCCGGCGGCCTGCGCAAGCTGTTCTGCAAACGTTGTCTTACCCGCGGCACAGTGTCCGTCAATGGCTATAATTTTTACATCCTCCGACACGCCGCTCAGCGCTGTCAATACTCTCTCGATTCTGTCCTGCAATTTTTCCCTTCACGCTCCCGACTGTTTTAAATATATATCGCAGTATATCTCCCTGCGTCTTACGTCAAGTATGTACTCTATCTTTGCCTTCACTTCTTCCACATGAAGCAGTTCACAGATATAACCGCTGTACCGGCTGTCCTTCATACCGTCAAATTCCTCCAGCAGCTGCTCCAGGTTCTTGCCCTGTCCGTAGGGCCTGCCGATATTGTCCGTAGCGGCGTCAATGCTGTCCGCAATACTGATAATATTCACAAAGGGCTGATTGGCCGTATGCTTTCCGATTGGGTAGCCGCCCTTTTCGTTATACCACAGATGATGAAGCAGCGCACAGTCATGAACACACTCCACATCCCGGCTCATTTTGCCCTGGTATATTTTGGAAAAATTGGCCGGATGCTCCTTGATAACCTCAAACTCATCATCCGTCAGATTGCGGGAGGAATTGGACACATAATCCAGGCAGAAATACTTCCCGATATCATGAAACATAACGCATTTCTCCATAAGTCCCATCATCCGGCTCCGGTACGCTTCGGTGTCCTCCCCGGCATATCCTCCCACACCGTCCACATATCCGGCATTATGTTCCAGTATGTAATCCAGAAGCACACAGCTGATTTCCTTTACCATCATGGTATGAACATACAGCGCCTTGTTGGCATATATGGTAGCGCTCAGCACCGTGTGCTGAAAGGAATCAAAATCCACAATAGCGGAAGCGGAATTCACCAGCATCAGCACACAGTAATTGGTCTGATAATCTCCCAGATATTGTTCCATGTCCTTAGCCTTTTTCAGAACACGCTCCACAATCTCCATACTCTTTTTGAGAATGTATTCCTCCTCATACCTGCTGCACTTGCACAGATAATCCAGATAATAGGATCCTGCGGTAAACAGCGCGGAGCACTGTTCCATGGCGTTGTATTCCTCATGGGGCTCCAGATATTCCTCCAGCCGATCCAACAGTTCCTCCAGGGTAATCCGCCCCAGATGATAATCCGCCTCTATACAGTAAAGCCATGCCACCACCTTATCGTAAATGGCGTCTTTCTGTTCCTCCGATTCCAGAACCGCCCGCAGATCCCCGGCCAGCTCCGCAATCGCGTCTGCCTCCTCCTGCGGGTCTATGACCGGCTCTGACGCCGGAACGCCTCTCTTTCTGGCATATTCCCACCTGCGGCAGGCCTCCAGGGTAAATCCCAGGGCATTTTCCTTGCAGAGAACGTACTCTCTCCACATAAAATCTTCGCCCTTTTTCCTGCGGATTTCTTCAAATTTAACCCGTATTTCCTTATATTTTTTCAGTGCGAAGGTCATATCCTTCCGGTTAATCACACTGTAAAACCAGCAATTAATAAGCGATGTCAGGACGTCCTCGGAAAGCCGGTCAAAATCATCCAGATACCGCTCCGCCATAAGAGGGTACTCACTGCCTGCATAATCGTCCAAATGTTCCTTCAGGATAATATCAAAAATAGAACAGCGATTCAGCGTAATAATGGTTTGCTCCAGATCTCCGGATTTTTGGTAATACCGTAAAAGCAGCCTGGATATGCGCAGCGCGATAGGGGCGTCTATACACTGCCCGTTTTTTTGAATGAGCGTCTTCATAAAGTCCTGAAGCTGCTTCTGGGCCTCTGCATCCAGACGCTCCGGCTCCTTTTCGTATTTTGTGATATACTCCCTGATGATTTCATTGTTTTGCGTCTGGATCTTCTTCTTTTCCCTGGAAACCTCTATCAGCCTGCGGATAATCTCCTCTTTTGTCTCGTTTCCCTGGAAGGTCAGCGAATCCACCTCTTTATAGCGTTCCAACAGCCCGCTGTACTCCCTGTAATCCAAGCAGCCCCACCCCATCCGTTGTAAAATCACTCTGCCCGGCACAGCCATACTGCGCCATGTGCGGAATATTAATTTTATTTTACCATCTGGCAAAAACAGGGTCAAGCCCGAACGGAACTTTTACATTCCCGTACAGATTCACTGCATTTCCCGTAAAGCGAAGCAGGATCTCATTTTCTCCCTGCCGCAGAAGATGTCCGATCCGAAATCTGTGGGGGCCATAAAAACTGACGCCTGCAAATGTGCCGTTACATATGCATTCCGCCATTTCTTCCCCCCGCACCGTAAAATATTCCGCCCCTGTAAGCACATGCTCTTCCGAAATCACAAAGGTATAGCGGTAAATACCCGTATTCGCCGCCGTGCCGGATATATCCTGCCGGGGTGCTCCTGCATCTGTTCCGGGCAGTTTCCCCCGCCATGTGAAAGCACTGTCTGCACCCACAGGCCGCAGCTTATCCGTCCAATCTCCCAGAAACACTTCCTTCCCGGCCTTCCGGACGTCCGCTGCCGGCCGGAAGATTTCCGCAGGGTTTGCCTGTCCTTCATCCACAAGAAGCAGCAGCTTCATCTGACAGGGCTCTAATCTTAATCCGATGCAGAGCCTGCCGTTTTTAAGCTGCTTCTGTCCCGCTTCTCTTCCTGTACGGTCATCTGTATTTTTATTTTCAATGTCCCCGTCTACAGGCTCCGGGACTGCATCCCACAAACGGATCAGAAACGGCTTTTTTCCCTTTTCCGGTTCCCTTATCCATACTTTCGTTTCGATACTCTCTTCCCCTTCGTTGGAAAACAGATACCAGGAAACGCCGCCTTTCTCCCTGTGTACCGCTCTCAAATCCGGACAGCTTCCCTCTGTCACCACCGTCCGGCAATCCGCTTCCGCCCCGGCTTTCCGGACGCCGTTTCCGCCTTCCGTCCGGCAGCTCCCGTCCTCTCCGGCGGTGCCGTTCCCGGGATACAGCGCAGCCCCGTCATCTACTACCCGCACGCCCGAAAGCCGCCTTGTATACGCATCTTCAGCCGCATAACCATACAGATCCACCACCACGTCAAACTGACAGAATCCCACACAAAGTCTGCCGTCTCTTACCACACTGTTCTCAAGCAGCGCCACCGGAAGATACCGGAAATCAATCTGATGCTCGTACAGCCCCGCCACTTCCGCCGCCGGCACCCGGTTATTGTCACAGAGCACCGCCGCCCGGGCAAGGCTCACGGAATCCGTCATCAGATAAGATATGCGCTTCATGTACTCCGAAAACAGCCGATAATAAGGCCACCAGATATTATGGGGCCCCACATCAGGCGGACGCTCTTCCTTCCTTGGCCCCGCCAGACTGTAATAAAAAGCATGGGGCACAAACAGGTTGACGCCCCGGATTCCCAGCCAGTTAATATACCATTTCATATCATAACCCTTAAAATACCACGGCATATCCCGGCGGCCGCACACTCCGAAACACTCGCTGGCGTTCCTCCTGCGTCCCAGATACCCTGCAATGTCCGCCGGAAGCTTCGCCTGTACAGAGTCAGGCTCCCTGACGCCGCCGGTCTCCGGCGCAACTCTCCTCATAATCAAATCCTGGCCCGGAATCTGAAAATAAAATTCCTCCTCCACATCATCGCTTGCCGCCGGATGCCCCATCAGCGAAATGCCGTGGGCCTCGCACCATCCTGACAGGCGCGCATAATAGGTTTCCCGCAGATGCCGTTTTATCAGCCTGCGGTATATCTTCGTGGTTCGATTTTCACGGCCCTCAAAAAGCGCCTCCAGCTCCTCAAGGCTTCCTTTTTCCGCCGGAATCTCCTCTTCCATTCCCGGCGCCCACTCCCGGAAGTCTCCCGCATTTCTGCCAAGGGGACAGGGTTCGTCCGTAAAAAAGGCAATCACCGTATTGCCGAAATACTCCTTCAGTTCCCGGTAATAGCGCTCGTGGGTCAGCCGGATAAAGGCGTCCACCGCCCCTGGGTTCAGAATATCCGCAGACAGGGGCGCCCCTGCCTCGCCGTCGTCCTCCCCGTAATGAATCCCCCGGATTGTGCCCCCCGTAAAGCCGTACACCAGATACTTGCCATCCGGAAACCGGGTGATTACCTGTCCTCCTTCCCCGCTTTCCGAAAGCCTGACGCCCTTGGAGGCATAGTCCGGGTTCTCCGCCGCCACAAGCCCGTGGGCGGAACCGGACGGATACATTCCCTCGTCATACAGAACCACCCTCATACCAAGCCGGGCCGCTGTCTGAACCATATATTTCACCACCCGGAAAAAGGGTTCGGAAAGATAGGGAATTTCCCCGGGGATTCCGATTCTGGGATGCAGCACAATGCCCTCCACTCCCTTTTCCCGAAAGTCCGCCAGCTGCCGCCGGATTTTTTCCTCATCCGGCCTGTCATTCCAAAACCAGAAAGGCATCGGCGTAAACTCCCCGGGCGGATGTTTTATGCTGTACAAAAATTCTTCCGTCATCTTCAGTCAATACCCCCGTCTTTCGAATTCTTTATTGCATCTGCCCCACTTTTTTCCTGCTCTGTCCTGACCGTCACGTTTCTTATCGTCACGTTTCTTACCGTCACGTTCCGGATGCCGTCCTCCGAAAAACCATTCTTTAAAGCCCTGATATTTAAATTTTCAAAGGTAAAATCCGACAACCGGTATTGGGCTTCGTCCGGCATAACGTCAAAATAAGTATCGCACTCACAGGCGCAGCTGCGCATCACAATATGTTCTGTCGAAGACAGCGGAGTGTCCTTTCGGTCTTTTAAATCATAAAACTGCGTCCAGGGATGAATCTTGATAAAATTATCAACCCGTCCTTCCATGTTTTCCACCGTTATATACTCGTAAAGCTGAGGGGTATCCGGGCGCATTTTCAGCCAGAGCAGATTCCTTCCGTCCAGAATCCTGCCACGGCGCAGAATGATATTCCGGTTATGTATCGATTCGGAACCGCAGGTCAGACATCCGTGGCAGAAGCCATAGGTGCAGTCTTCGATAATAATTCTCTCATTGCTTCCGTTTTCCGGCAGACGATCCGCCCAGGGACCCTTTCCTCCTTTGAGCACAACAGAATCATCGTTCACCTCCATGTAACAGGAACGAATCAGCACATCCCTGCAGGCATCAATGTCAATGGCGTCTGTGCTGGGAGCCTTCACCGGAGCTGCCGGGGAAAAAATACGGCAGTTCAGGAACTTCACATAGCGGCACTTATATATGTGGTTGGTCCAGAAATGAGCATTCTGTAAGTGCAGATTGGCTATCAGAACATTTTTACAGTTTGACAGATACACCAGCCGGGGCCGCTGCTCGTCCTTATTGGTACACCGGGGATTCCAGCTCCTGCGCAGCCAGAACGCCTTCCAGGATTTCAGCCCGTTGCCGTCGATGGTTCCCCTGCCCCACATTGTAAATCCGTCCAGACCGTCTCCGTTAATGAGAGCCGCAAAATACTGACAGGTCTCACCCTCTATGCGGGTCTCACACAGGGCATAATCGGAGACGTCGTCACTGCCCTTCAGCGTCCCGCCTTCCGCCACATACAGGTGCACTCCCTGTCTGAAAAATAAAGAGCCTGTCAGGTAAGTCCCTGCAGGCACTACAATCACACCGCCGCCCTCTGCTGCGGCCATATCTATTAACTCCTGTATCTGAGCCGTATATATCTTCCCGTCATCCTGGATGTGATGCTGCGTAAGCACATATTGCCTGCCCAGCGCATCCGGCTCCGGTATCCTCACATCATAAAACCAGTCCTCTATCGGTGTACCGTCAGGAAATGTTTCAATTTTATGATCCACAATATGCCTCCTTTAGGGGAAACTGCCGGCGGTATGTCACTTTACGAATGCAATCTCCGGTAGGCAGCTTCGGTGATATAATAAAAAAATACATCTTCTGCTTTTCCGTCTGCCCGCCGCGGAATACCTGCCATCCTTCTTTCCGAAACATTTTTCAGTACCTGACAGCCCATTCTTTCGTATAACCTGATGGCGGAATCATTATTTTTCAATACATTCCAATAAACCTCATCAAGCTTGTACTGTGTGAAAGCAATTTCCAGTATCTCCTTCATGGCGGTATGGGCATAACCGTGTTTCTGCGACTCCCTCCGCAAAACCAGCGCAAACTCGGCGTCCTTATAGCCATGATCGATTTTCTTTAAGGAAACCGTCCCCTGGTAAACGTCATTTTCATCCACAATTGCCATGTGACAGTTCCGATGGCGCACGGATTCATCATTGCTTTCCCTGATAAATTTTATACAATCTTCAATGGTTTTGTTTTTATAAACATGTGCCTGAAGTCCTCTTAGAACGGTATCATCACACATCCATTCATACATATGCTCTGCATCTTTAAGCTTTAAATTCCTCAACATGTATTTTCCCTGTCTGAAACGTTTTATTCTCTATTGCCCGCCGTTCTTTTAATTTCTTCAACATACTCGTCATAATTTCGTATATACTCTGTGGGGTCATAGTGTTCGCTGGCAAGAACCAGCAGCACCGAATCACTGCTGAAATCATACATATCCTTCCATATCATAGTGGGCAGATAAATCCCTGTATGAGGGCGGTTCAAACAATAAATCGCTTCATTTCCCTCCCCGTCTTTTACCTTAACCTTACTGGTTCCCGCCACATTGATAAGTACAAATTCCGTAATTCTGTTTGCATGCTGTCCTCTTACTACACCATCGTCCGAACCATAGATATAAAAACATCTTTTTATATCAAAAGGAATATCCCTTCCGCCTTCCACAATCACAAGATGGCCCCTGTCGTCTCCGTTTTGCGGAAATTCCAGCATTCTCACATACTTCATGTTACTCATCTATTTCTGCTCCTTATCTTTTGACGCATCATATCGGTCTTCTATTATATACGGCGGACGGCCTCTTGACGCGTCGAAGGTTCTCCACAAGTATTCTCCCAGAATGCCAAGAGTCATCATAATAATCCCAAAACTGAACAGCTGTACAATCAACATTGTAGTAAAGCCGTCTATGGGGATGCTCCCGGTCAGCTTATTATAAACCACAACCAAAGACCATACGGCAGCGACCAGGATGGATATTGTTCCGACAAAAACCACCATCGTGATGGGAAGGTTTGAAAAACTGAAAAGAGTATCCGTAACCAGCCGTATTTTCTTTTTTAACGTCCATTTGGAGGTTCCGATTTCACGGGCTTTTCTTACATATTTAACACGCCCTGTCTTGAAGCCGCTCCATAAAATCTGTCCTGTTAAAGCACTGTTGGTCTCTTCCAGATTCGTCAGAACGGTAATCACCTTCCTGTCGATCAGATAAACGTCAAATCCGTTCTTAGGCATTGTGGGAAGCGCCGCCTTCCGCACCAGCCAATAATAAAAACCGGCAAACAGGGTCTGCCGCCTGCTTTCCTCCCGCCCCTCCCGCTCGGCAAGAACCACATTATTCCCCTGCCTCCAGGACGCAATCATATCAATTACCAATTCCGTAGGCTCCTGCAAGTCAGCCGCCTTTATAACCGCACAATCGCCGGTGCATTCAGCCAGTCCGCATAATATGGCGGCATGGGAACCGAAATTCCTCGACAGGCTGATTGCCTTTATCCGGCTGTCCTCTGCGGCAATCCGCTTTATTATCTCATAGCTGTTGTCCGCGGAACCGTCATTTACCATCACAATTTCCCAGTCCAAGTCTTCATGACAATACAGCTTCTCCACTATGTCACGGTACAAGGGCTCTATATTATCCTGATTGTAATAAATCGGAATAATTAAGGATATCTTCGACTTCATTCTCTTTTTCCCTCTATCCTATGAATCTCCTGTAATCTGATCCTCTTATCGCCGGCACCCGCCGATTTGCATATTGCCGCGTTCAATGGGCCTTATCTTATAATATATGCCGGGTACATTCTTGTCAAGGGACGGCGGAGTCAAGCAGCCTTGAAAGGAAAATTCTGTTATGGCCTGCTCCGGATGCCTCATATCTTTC
>JAMPFR010000093.1 GCA_023664365.1 Acetatifactor muris
TTTCTGGTTCTCTCTAACGGATATTCTCTTCCAGCCAAGATTTTTTCCTCCTATATTAATCTAGAACCGATAATGTGCAAACGCCGAGGCGTTTACCGAAAACTTCGGCACAGCGTCAGAACCGATAATGCGCAAACGCCTTGTTGGCCTCAGCCATCTTGTGCATATCTTCTTTCCTCTTGACCGCAGCGCCTGTATTATTGGCAGCATCAAGAATCTCGTTTGCCAGCCTGTCCTTCATGGTCTTCTCGCTTCTCTTGCGTGAGAACATGGTAAGCCAGCGCAGTCCCAGAGTCTGGCGTCTCTCAGCCCTTACCTCAATGGGAACCTGATAGGTGGCGCCGCCGATACGCCTTGCCTTGACCTCCAGAACAGGCATGATATTGTTCATTGCCTCTTCAAATACTTCCAGGGCGGGCTTTCCGGACTTTTCCTCCACCTTTGCAAATGCATCGTATACAATCTTCTGGGCTACGCCTTTCTTGCCGTCAAGCATAACATGGTTGATCAGCTTGGTAACCACCTTGTTGTTGTACAGAGGATCCGCTAATACATCTCTTTTTTGAATATGTCCCTTACGTGGCACGTTTCTTCCCTCCTTAACAAAATGAACTTGTGTTAAATCGTCGGTACTCACATGTGTTTCCCCAAGTGTTCGTGCTGTTCTGCAATAAGGATTTATCTCATCATAACAGAATTCCAACACTTATCTTAGTTTCGTTTTTGTGGTACAAAACTGACGCAGCAGCGTCAACAGTCTGAGCCGGAGGCTAATTACTTCTTAGCTTCCTTGGGCCTCTTAGCGCCATACTTGGAACGGGCCTGCTTCCTGTTGGCAACACCTGCGGTATCAAGGGTACCACGAATAATGTGGTATCTGGTACCGGGCAGATCCTTTACTCTGCCACCACGGATCAGTACAACGCTGTGCTCCTGCAGATTGTGGCCTTCTCCGGGAATGTAGCTTGTCACTTCGATTCCGTTGGAAAGACGTACTCTGGCAATCTTTCTGAGCGCTGAGTTAGGCTTCTTAGGAGTCGCGGTCTTAACTGCAGTACATACGCCGCGCTTCTGGGGAGCGGATACGTTGGTCGCCTTCTTGTGAAGGGAGTTGTAGCCTTTCTGCAGAGCAGGCGCAGTAGACTTCTTTACAGTGGTCTGACGTCCTTTTCTCACTAACTGGTTAAATGTCGGCATTCTGTTTCACCTCTTTCTGAAATATAATATATTTTATGCCCGCAGGACACGCAAAACAGTGCATCCATGCGCATGCTTTATTAGTATAGCCGTTTGCAGATTCGTTGTCAACAACTTTTTTCATGTAAAAAGCCATGTACTTTTTTCATGTAAAAAGCCATGTCATATAAGGCAGGATCAGCACCGCAGGCTCCCTGCCCTTCAGCAGGAATATCACCAGGTACGCCGTGTAAGCCAGTATCACGGCGCCCATGAAAAACCGCTTCTGCCTTTTGTTCTCTATGGCCTCTAACACCACGGGTATCAGGAACACATGCCCCAGCACCATATAATAGCATATCCTGGATGTCTCCAGAATATAATATCCGAAGCTGTAAATAATCAACGCAAAAAGGTTCAGATTAAAAAGCGTCTCCGCCTTTTGGTTCCCCTTGATCCCCTTCTTATAATAAATCAGCGATAAAATCAATACCGCCAGGCATTTTGCAATATTGGCGTAGGAGATGCTCTCCACATCCAGAAACAAATCTCCTTCATAATACGGGTAAAATACGAACATCAGCCTGGTGATCACCGCTTTCCCCGCCACAAGCGCCGCACAGACCGCCGGAATAAGCCATACCGTCTTTTTATTCCACTTCAGGTAATAGGCGATGATATATACCGGTATGACCAGCAGCACAGACTTGTGAAAAAAGGCGGCAATTACAATCCAGAAAACAAACCGGACAAAATCCCTTTCAAACAGAAATTTCATGGCGTAAGCGCAGACCGCCAGCACAAAATAATACCGCACGTTGCTGAAGCTCATAAAATAAAAGCCGTTTGCCATAAAGAGAAAGAAAGACATTGCAAACCAATCCGCATTGTCAAACAGCCCCTTTATAAAGAAAAAGCAGGTCAGAAACGCCATGGCCGCAAACACAATCCTGTAATTGTCATACCCGAACAGCCCCTGCAGTACCTTTACCAGCGCCTTGAACCCCACCTCATAGGATACCTTGGTATCCCCGCTTATAATGTGCAGGAAATTATACCTGTAAACCCAGTAGTCGTTTCCGATGCCGATTCTCAATGCGGAAAGAGCAAACAGAACCGCAAAAATCCCCGCCAGGAGCACCGTATTCAGCAGCTCCTGCCGGCTTTTTGCAGTTTTACCGGCCATGCCGTTATTTTGTTTTCCCGCGTAAGCGCTGTTTATAAAATATGCCATTAAAACGGTAAGCGCCGTTACCGACAAATACAGAATCATTTCCTGCTCCTATAATATGCGGAAAGCAATTTTTCATCAGCGGAAGCCAGAACCACGGCAGTAACCTTTATGTCCTGCCGGCCAAGCTGTTCCAACAGCCGTTCAAAGATTTTATTGTTTCTGCGTCCGGCCCTCA
The DNA here is from genome assembly GCA_023664365.1 of Acetatifactor muris. GTDB lineage: Bacteria > Bacillota > Clostridia > Lachnospirales > Lachnospiraceae > Acetatifactor > Acetatifactor muris_B. Next base: position 2,586 of record JAMPFR010000093.1, read on the forward strand.
GCACCAGAAGCACCGCCTGGCATTCCCGTATCCTGTCCAGTTCTTCCGGATGCTCCACCGGATTTTTGCAGTTTATCAATTCTCTCTTTTTGTCTCCCGGTATCTCCCAGTCCTCAGTCGGTATCTCCCATCCTTCAGCCTGCACCTCCGGATCCGCAAAGACCCTTGCAACCTTTACGGATTCCTGCAGCACATATTTCCAGTTAGGCGCAAATTCCGGCATAAAGGGCGCCCCCAGGCAGGTAATATGGTACCTCTTTTCAATGGCGGCGGGAAGATAAACCGCCGTATCCGTTATCAGCGCAATCAGGATCCAGACCACCGCTGTGCCCAGTCCCAGGCATCCGCCCAGGAAGCACGCATTTCCCATTCTGAGCTTTGAGCTGTCCTTCGCACTGTCCCCGGCCCTTACAAGCTCAATGGACCGGATTTCCTTTCTGGTATCCGCAAATTTCGGAACAATCTCCTCCATAACGGAAGCCAGCTCCATGGAAAGCTCCGGAGAATGGGTATCGCATCGCACATACAGATAGCGTCCATCCGAATCAACCGTAGCTGTGATATAGGACATAATTTCGTCCTCGGAAAGTGCCCCGCCCTTTTTTTCATATACATAATCCACGAAAAAGTCTGTATGAATCACCTCGCTCCAGGTATAAAAATTGTAATAATCATATTGCTCTCCCCGAGCGTCTTCCGCAAAGTCAATATAAAAAAACGACTCCGCCTGATAGGTTCTTCCTCCCCGCGCCCCTGTTCTGGCATAAAAATAACATGCTCCCACCAGGACAATGCCGGCAAATGCGGCAATAGGCAGGATCCAGAGCTTTCTTAAAAATCTGAGCCACAGCAGCCTGTAATCCACAGGCTCCCTGCTGTATTCACATTCCCACATTATAAGCGGCCTCCCACCAGTTCCTGAAACAATTCCATTGCCCGCTCCACAGTGCGGTCGGAATTGTAATGCTCATGCTCTCCCCATCTTCCCAGCCCGTATATTCCCCGCTGCCTCATGTACCGAAGCAGCCGGCTCATGACTGCAGGCTTTCCGATGGTATTTAAAGGGTATGTGTACTCGTTGGCAAAAGCGTATTCGCTTTCCCCCTCCGTAACCCGGTTCAAGTTGGTTTCCTTCCAGTACCCCCTGCTGCCGGCGCAGAAATTGTGCCGCACCAGAAGCCTGTGCCAGGGAACCTCCGGGTCGGGCACATAGATCCAATGGGCCTTCGTATCCAGATTTTCCGGCACATACCTGATTTCCGTGCCTGTTGCCTTCAGCATTCCGATGCTGTCCACAATCTCCTGTTCACAATCCACATACTCCTTTACGGACCTCCAGGGAATCGTGGTAATGACGGTATCCGCCTTAAAGACAGACCCATCCTCACATGTGACCTTTTTTTCCTCCGGATTTATCCCGGTAACCGTCTTATGAAATAAAATACTGTCTCCCAGAGCCCTGCCCATCCTCTCCCAAAGCTCGCCATAGCCGGCCTGCTTCGGATAGTAAAACTGTGCATGTCCCGGCTGGGTGCCGTAGGGCCTCCGGTTCAGGCAGCTTAAAAGCGTTTCCTCAAAGGAAACGTCCGGCAGCTTTTCCAGCCAGTATGTCCCCAACTGATTCAGCTCTCCGCCGAACATCTTTCCGTTATAGGGAAGCATATAAGCGTCTGCGACTTTATCTCCCAGCTTCCATACAACCCAGTCCACAAACTTCTCCGGCATGGGCGTACCCAGATTACAGCCCGCCACCGCAATGGATTTCAGGAACTTCACCTGCTCCTCCTGCGGCAGCTGCCAGATATTGGCCTCAAAGGGGTGGCCTGTCTCATAGGTTCCCATATCGATCCGAGAGTCTCTGTCAAAAAGCTCCCACTCCTCCCTGGGCATGAACTCAAAGAGGAAACGGTTCACCTCCGGCCTCCTCACATCCAGAAAATGACCCCCGGCTATATCCAGCGGCGCTCCATCCACTTCCTTCGATCGGCAGAGACCCCCTGCCGTATCCTCTTTTTCCAGCACCAGAAACCTTCGGTCAGGCGCTTTTTTTCGGAGCAGATTTGCAAAGGTCAGCCCTGCCGGTCCCGCTCCCAGAATCAAATAATCATAGTTTTCCATCGTTTTCATTCTCCCGCACTTTCCTGCATCTCAAACAACTTATATAAACCAGGCAGAGTATAAAGGAACAATAGTAGTATGCATGAAGATACGCCAAAGCTCCCGCCGGCATTACCAGTGCAATGGCCGCCGCCTGCCCTAACAGCAAAAACGATATTCCCGCCAGTCCGAATACATTCTTTCTCTTTTTCACAAACCTGATTCCCTCCCTGAAAAAGAGAAATAGTTCAAATAAAGGTATCAGGATTAAGACCCCGCTGTAAAAATACACTTTTTGCAACAGGCTCTCTATGCCGCTGATTACACTCAGGACAAAAGCGGAAAAACGCCTGTGGATTTCCGTATTCATCCAGGCTCCGGTAAATGCATCGCCTTCCAGATCCTCACGGCCTATATCCCATGCTTCCAATGTCCAGGGCTGAAGATCCTGAACCGGCAGTTCGCTGCAGCCAACTACATACTCCCGATCTGTCAGCAGAATGGCCCTGCGCAGCATGGAGATTTGAGTTTTCGCGTAAATGGGCAGATTATGAAGTACCATTCGATGATATGCCTCCATATATACCGAAGCAGTCTCATCCTCCGCAAGGCTCTGGTTAATATCCTTTCTGCCGTTTGCATAATTATACCTTCTGTATCCGTCCATGCCGTAATAGCGAAGGATCTCCACCGGAACCACCTCCTCCAGCCCGGCCAGATCCTGTTCCGCCCCCTCATAGGAAAGCGCAGCGTCCGGAGAAGACAGAATATTTTTCAGCACGGGAAACGAATTGATGAAGGAATAATCCTTTCCGTAATATTTGATATCCCCCAGCTTCTGCGGCAGCGAAAACATAACAAATACAGCTGCCATACACAGAAACAGAAAGATGCTCTTTACCGGCCTGTATTTATATACAAATATGAGCTGCACAATAAAGAGCAGGAATCCCAGAATAATTCCTTCCGTTCTCCAAACGCCGATAAAGCCGCACAAAAAGATACTGCAAATCAGGCTGCAGGTTCCCCTTTCCTTTCCGTCCACAATATCCATAGCCGTCATAGCCACGGCAAACATGCACAGCAACGCATACAGCTCCGTGCGGTAGGCATTTGTAAAAAGCGCATACACTCCGGGCATGAGAAACACGAGAAAGACGCAGTACCTGCCCTTTCCTTTCAGCACAGGGCTGTCCGCTATCCTGTTATAAAGATAGCCCACAACGAAAACTCCGAAAATCAGCTGGAATACAGTAATAAATACCGGGATCGGCGCCACCATAAGCATGGCTGCATACAGGCAGCTTGTGTAAGCGCTGTGCCAGTATTCCGGCCAGAATCTGATGGCATAAGAGTAGGTGATATAATTATCGTCGCTTGCGGTAAACGGGTTCGGCCAGAGGAGCAACACCCCCGCCAGGCATATCACAAAGAAAATCAGAAAAAATCTGAGGTTTTTTTTCAATTTCCAGTTCTCAATCATCCAAAAAAGCAAATGCCAGAGGAAAAAAATCAAGACCGCCGCAAATAATTTGGAGATCACATAACCAAGGATTCTCTCCCCGGCGTCACTGATAATATAGTTTCTGGGTACGGAAAGAACAATATCTCTGTCTTCCTCAAACAGAAAAATACTTCTTTCGTACAGAAAGGAAAGCAAAAAATGGATTATGGGAAGCACATATCTTTTCCTGTCAAAAATAAGCTTTCTCATACCAGCTCCTAACCGGGCCGTGACACCAGCACCGCGCCCGCAACTACCAGAAATACGCCCGCCATCTTCTTTACGGTAAGCTTGTCCCCGAACCTGATCCGGGCCAGGAACATGGTCCATACATAGGTAAAGGCGGACATGGGCAGGACGCTGGAATAATCCAGAATCCGCAGCACATAAATATTCAGCACGGAAGCCGCCAGATACAGCCCGGCGCCCGCATACAGGCTGGGAGTCTTCAGCATATTCAAAATAATTTCCCCTATATTCCCGCCCTTAAGAGAACCGGAGGCCTGCTTTAAAAACAGGCTGGCGACGGATCCCATGATTGTCATAAGAAAAATAAAGCTATACGGAAGCATCATCCTTCACCTCATCCCCTCCGGCAATCAGCAGCACCCCCGCCATAATCAACAGCACACCGATACACTTAACCAGCGTGATGGTTTCATTTAACACGGTAGCCGCCAGAATAATGCTCAGTATATAATTTAAGCTTAAAACAGGCTGCAGCACGGAAACCTTTCCGAACTTATAAGCCACAATCATTGCCAGCGCGCCGACGCCGTACAGGAAAAATCCCGCCGCCAAAAAAAGAAAGCCGCTATCAGCTGACAGCTTCCACAATAACTGCCCCAGACACACACAGATGCTGGAGCCTGCCATTAACAAAATTCCCACCTTGTTCCGCTTCAAAGATTCAATCATGAGCTTATCCTTTTCTGCCTATTTCCCAGACAAGATACTTCAGCAGCTTCCTGCCTGTGGCAAATGCCTTAAAATGCGTCTCTCCTGCAATTCTGGGAGACTCTGTGGTAGGAAATTCAATGCGCCGGAGCTTAAGCTTATAGCTTCTGCACACCATTTCAATATCAACAGAGGGACTCCTGTCCGAAATATTGCATTTCCGAAATGCTTCCACCGTCATTCCCCTGAATCCGTGCAGAACATCCCATACGGTATTGCCTTCCCTTTTAAAAAGAAGCTTTGCCGCCAGCCCCAGCCCCAACACAAACCATTTCCGCGGCTTCAGCAGCTTTGCATCCTCTTCGTTTCTGCTTTCCTTCATCATCCTGCTGCCCACCACAAGCTCATAGCCCTGCTCGTAATAGGCACGGAACTTATAAGCATCCTCCACCGGGACAGAGCCCTTGGGATGAAAGAAAACAAAGGCATCGCACCGGCAGTTATCCGCACCGTCCTTACAGGCCTGATTCAGGCCTTTACCTGTCTGCCGATAAACTTCAATTCCCTGCTCCGTCAGATACTCTACGGTGCCGTCGGTGCTTCCGCCGTCTATACAATATATCTGTTCAAATTTGCTTCTGTCGATCAGGGGTACATCATGCTTACAGCCTGCAATCTCATTCCAGGTGAGCAGACAAAGTCCCACCGTCATTCCCCGCCACCTCCTTACATTATCATATGTCAACTCCGGCGGTCAAGCTTTTTCCTGCAGCAGCCTTATATATCTGCTCAGGGCGTCCTGCCAGGAGGGCAGTCTTTCAAAACCGTTCTCCGTCAGTTTATCCCTGTTCATACGACTGTTCGCAGGACGCTTCGCTTTTGCCCCATATTCCTCCGTAGTCACCGGCACCACCTTTACGGCGATGCCTGCCTCTCTGAAAATGGCACAGGCAAAATCATACCAGGAGCACTCTCCCTCATTGGTAGCATGATATATGCCGTACTTTTCCGTAAGTACCATATCCACCAGCAGACGCGCGAGATCATAGGTGTAGGTAGGCGAACCGAACTGATCGTTCACCACCCGTATGGTATCGTGGCTTTCCGCCAGCTTCAGCATGGTTTTGACAAAGTTCTTTCCGTTGATACCGAACACCCATGCAATACGCACGATAAAATACTTGTCCAGCAGCTCCTGAACCGCCAGCTCACCCTCGTACTTTGTCTGCCCGTACACGCTCTGGGGCTCTCTCTCATCCTCCGGCTCCCAGGGACGCTCTCCCTGCCCGCTGAACACATAATCGGTACTGATATATATCATTTTAATGTCCAGTTCCCTGCACACTGCGGCGATATTTCGAGGGCCTTCCGCATTGACCCTGCGGCAGAGTCCTTCGTTTTCCTCCGCGGCATCCACCGCCGTATAGGCAGCACAGTGAATCACCGCGTCCGGCGCAGCTGCCCTGATAACCCGTTCCACACATGCCCCGTCGGTGATATCCATCTCTTCAATGTCCGCTCCCACTGCCTGTATGCCGCGCTTTGCCAGCTCCTGCATCACATCGTAGCCCAACTGTCCCTTTACACCCGTCACAAAAACCTTCATAACAAATTATAATCCTTTCCCTCTGTGCAGAAAGGGGAAGAGAGATAACCCCTCTTCCCCCTCTTTTTATTCCGCCTTTTCCGGCAGTTCTTATGATTCAGTTACGGTAACAGCTTCTGCCTCAGGAACCTCTGTCTCTGCATTTTCCTCTGCATCCGCCGCCGTCTCCACAGCCTCATCCGGCTCCTGCACTTCTTCCGGGTCAGCCTCTGCCTCCATATCAAGCTCATTAATGGAAATGGTATCCATCTCATCCGTGCTCAGTCTTGTGTTGCGGTATCTCTTCATTCCCGTACCCACAGGAATCAGCTTGCCGATAATGACATTCTCCTTCAGGCCAATCAGATTATCTACCTTGCCCTTAATGGCTGCTTCCGTCAATACCTTTGTGGTCTCCTGGAAGGACGCCGCCGACAGGAAGGAGTTGGTGGCAAGAGCTGCCTTGGTGATACCCAGCAGTACCTGCTTGCCCTCTGCAGGCTCTTTTCCTTCTGCCTCCAGCTGTTCGTTCAGATCTTCATATTCCAGGACGTCCACCAGTGTACCGGGCAGATAGTCCGTGTCTCCGTTATTCTCGATGCGAACCTTCTTCAGCATCTGGCGTACAATCACCTCGATATGCTTATCCGCAATGTCAACACCCTGCAGGCGGTATACCCTCTGCACCTCTCGAAGCATATAATCCTGCACGGAGCGGATTCCTTTAATCTTCAGCAGGTCATGGGGATTGACGGAACCTTCCGTCAGCTCGTCTCCGGCCTCAAGCACCTGTCCGTCCACCACCTTGATGCGGGAACCGTAAGGAATCAGATATGCCTTTGACTCTCCGGTCTCGTCATTGGTAATGACTACTTCCCGCTTCTTCTTGGTATCCTTAATCTCAACCCTGCCCGCAAACTCTGCAATAATTGCCAGGCCCTTGGGCTTTCTCGCTTCAAACAGCTCCTCTACACGGGGCAGACCCTGGGTGATATCGTCGCCGGCCACGCCGCCGGTATGGAAGGTTCTCATGGTCAGCTGGGTTCCGGGCTCACCGATGGACTGGGCTGCAATGATACCTACCGCCTCGCCCACCTGCACCGCTTCGCCGGTTGCCATATTTGCGCCATAGCACTTTGCGCAGATACCCACATGGGAACGGCATGTCAAAATGGTTCTGATCTTCACCGCCTCAATGGGCTCGCCTGCCTCGTTTACACCCACGCTTAAGATCCTTGCCGCCCGGCTGGGGGTAATCATGTGATTGTGCTTTACAATCATGTTGCCGTCTTTATCGTAAATATCCTCGCAGGAATATCTTCCTGTGATTCTGTCCTTCAGGCTCTCAATGGTCTCCTTGCCGTCCATGAATGCCTTTACCACAATACCGGGAATCTCGTCCCTTCCCTCGCAGCAGTCCGTCTCCCGAATGGACAATTCCTGTGAAACGTCCACCATTCGTCTGGTCAGGTAACCGGAGTCGGCGGTACGAAGGGCGGTATCGGACAATCCCTTGCGGGCGCCGTGTGCGGACATGAAATACTCCAGCACGTCCAGCCCTTCACGGAAATTGGATTTAATGGGCAGTTCAATGGTACGTCCGGTTGTATCCGCCATCAGTCCCCGCATACCTGCAAGCTGCTTGATCTGCTGGTTGGAACCACGGGCGCCGGAATCGGCCATCATAAAGATGTTGTTGTACTTATCCAGCCCGGCAAGCAGCACGTCCGTCAACTCTTTATCCGTCTCGTTCCAGGTCTCCACTACCGCGCGGTAACGCTCCTCCTCAGTAATCAGACCCCTGCGGAAGTTGGCGGCGATCTTATCCACCGTGTCCTGGGCTTCCGCCAGCAGCTCCGCCTTGCGCTCCGGCACGGTCATATCCGAAATGGATACGGTCATGGCCGCCCTGGTGGAGTACTTGTAACCGATGGATTTCACGTCGTCCAGCACCTCTGCGGTTCTCACCGCGCCATGGGTGTTGATAACCTTTTCCAGAATCTGCTTCAGCTGCTTCTTACCCACATGGAAATCCACCTCCGGCTTCAGGAAATCCTCCGGATTGGTTCTGTCCACATAGCCCAGATCCTGGGGAAGAATCTCGTTGAAAATGAAACGTCCCAGGGTAGACTCCACATTGCCGCTGATTACCTCTCCGTCAGCGTTTTCCCTGCTCATACGGACGGTAATTCTGGAATGCAGAGTACATGCCTTATTTTCATAGGCGAGAATCGCCTCGTTTACACTCTTAAAGAACTTTCCTTCACCTACTGCTCCCGGCCTCTCCTGGGTCAGATAATAAATACCCAGCACCATATCCTGAGAAGGAACGGCCACAGGGCCGCCATCAGAAGGCTTCAGCAGATTGTTGGGAGACAGCAGCAGGAAACGGCACTCAGCCTGCGCCTCCACGGACAAAGGAAGATGCACTGCCATCTGGTCTCCGTCAAAGTCCGCATTGAAGGCGGTACAAACCAGAGGATGCAGCTTGATTGCCTTACCCTCTACCAGAATGGGCTCAAATGCCTGGATACCCAGCCTGTGCAGCGTCGGCGCACGGTTCAGCATCACGGGATGCTCCTTGATAACCTCCTCCAGCACATCCCATACCTGGGTGTCCATTTTATCTACCAGCTTCTTTGCATTCTTGATGTTCTGGCTGATTCCCTTTGCCACCAGCTCCTTCATCACAAAGGGCTTAAACAGCTC
>JAMPFR010000094.1 GCA_023664365.1 Acetatifactor muris
TCGAACTGGCATGGACTGTGATAGAGGATGCACAATATATGCTTGGTGGCATGGTGGTATTCTTGGAAGCAGAGAATGAGGGAAAACTGCTGGATTTCTATAAGGCAAACCGTTTTTCGCAGTTTGACACCAGACAGACCGCATCGGACACGGATGAGCCGCATGAGCTGGTACAGCTTTTAAGGCTGCTCTGATATGCCGAGAGCGCAATTTGCCGAATGTCGAACCCAGTGGGGTAAATCCAACCGCAGGGGGTAAAAGAGGGTAAATATTTTTACCCGGGGTAACATAGGCATTTGGCACAATTCATTCTTTATAGATCCTTTCTCACATTGCCTGAATCGCCGCGGGCGATGGACCGACACACTTAAAGACAGCCCAGGAATATTCCGGAATCCGAAGGGTCTCAAATCCCTCCGGAACACCTTCTACGTCGGAAGCCTTACAGCCGATCAGGTTTCAATTTTCTATTCCATAATGCAATCTTCTTTAATTCTCATGAATGTTTGTATAAGTGTCAAAGCTGCCGTGAAGACGGATTTTTGGCTTAAGTAAACAAACGGTTGTTTTTTTGCGGACACATTGCTATACTTATCCGTAAGAGGTCGGCATGGAACAGGAGAATATCTGAAATGGCAAAAAAGAAGATTCTGATTGTGGATGATGACCCTATCAACCGTACAATACTGAAAGCACTGTTTTCGGAATATTATGAGGTGCTGGAGGCGGAGGACGGAAACGGGGGACTGGAGAAGATTCTGACGGCGGATAACAGCTTATGCGCTATCCTGCTGGATGTGATGATGCCCGGAATGAATGGCATGGAAGTCTTAAGGGTGCTTAAAGAGCTGGGGCTTGTGGAGAAAACGCCGGTATTTCTCATCACGGCGGATAACAGCGCAGGCGTGATGAAGGAAGCCTATGAACTGGGCGTTATGGATGTCATCAATAAACCGATAATATCTTATATGGTGCTGAGACGCGTGCGGTCTGTGGTGGAATTGTTCGAGGCGCGGAAATATCTGAATCTGGTGGTAGAAATGCAGAACGACGCGCTGCTGGAGCAGGCCCGGAAGATTATCAGCCTCAATCAGGGAATGATAGAAGCCCTGTCCACCGCCATCGAGTTCAGAAATGAGGAGTCCGGCGGACATGTACAGCGCATCAGCAAAATTACAAGGCTGATGTTGGAGAATACCGCTTTCGGGGAAAATCTGGAAAAGCAGGAAATCGAGAATATTGCTCTTGCCGCCGTCACCCATGATGTGGGGAAAATCACGATTCCCGACGCCATACTGACAAAGCCCGGGAAGCTGACTGCGGAGGAATATAAGGTCATGCAGAGCCATACCACCAAAGGCGTGGCTATTCTGGAAAGTATTCCTCAGCTGCGGGACAGCGAGATATACGGCTATGCCTGCGACATTGCCAGACACCACCATGAGCGCTGGGACGGCAAGGGTTATCCGGACGGGTTGGCGGGAGATGAAATTTCACCCTGGGCACAGGTGGTTTCCCTTGCGGATGTCTATGACGCCTTGAGCTGCAGGCGTGTCTACAAGCCGCCTTTCCCCAGAGAAAAGGTACTGGAGATGATAAATGCCGGACAGTGCGGAATCTTTGGTCCACGGCTGCTGGACAGCTTTCTGTCTGTGGAGGACAAGATCTTTGAGATGTATGCAGAGTTGCCGGAAACAAGATAATTAATTTGACAGTAAACCGGATTTTGGTTAAAATATGATAACTGTAAAAAGTAAGCGATACAGGTTTTCAGAAACGGAAGGGTTGAAGCTATGGCAGGAAGGATCTTGATTGTGGATGACGCACTGTTTATGCGGGGAGTGTTACGAAATATGCTGGAGCAGAACGGCTATGAGGTAGTCGGAGAGGCCCGAAACGGCGTGGAGGCAATTGAAAAGTATAAGGAGCTGAAGCCCGATCTGGTGACTATGGATATTACAATGCCGGACATGACGGGGCTGGTGGCAATTAAGAAGATCAAGGAAGTAGACAGTAACGCAAAGGTTATCATGTGCTCCGCCATGGGGCAGAACGCTATGGTAATGCAGGCCCTTAAAAGCGGCGCTCTTGATTTTATCGTTAAGCCCTTTAAAGCTTCCGCGGTGTTGGAAGCCCTGAGGCGCTGCCAGGTATATGGCAGCGGGGACAACGGATAAAGAGCAGGGAAGTGAGTATGCAGGGAAATGAGTAGGCAGGGAAGTGAGTATGCAGACAGAGTAAGTATGCAGGAAAGGAAGACAGGGTATGGCAAAGGTAAGATTGGGAAAAACAGGGATACTTGCGGAGAAAAACGCCTTTGGGGCGCTGCCTGTTCAGCGCATTTCCAGGGAAGCGGCGGTGACGCTGCTGCGAAAGGCCTATGACCGGGGCGTGAACTTTTTCGACACTGCCAGGTGGTACACGGACAGCGAGGAAAAGCTTGGACAGGCCTTTGAGGGAATCCGGGAAAACATTTATATTGCCACAAAGACGGGAGCCGCCACGGCGGAAGACTTTTGGAAGGATTTACATACTTCCCTGACAAACCTAAGGACGGATTATATTGATATTTATCAGTTTCACAATCCTGCCTTCTGCCCGAAGCCGGGGGATGGAACGGGCCTTTACGAGGCCATGCTGGAGGCCAGGGAAAAAGGGATGATCCGCCATATCGGCATCACGAACCACCGCCTGAACATTGCCCATGAGGCTGTGGAAAGCGGGCTTTATGAGACGCTGCAGTTCCCCTTCAGTTATCTTGCATCGGAGAAGGATATTGAACTGGCGGAGCAGTGTAAGGCTGCGGATATGGGCTTCATTGCCATGAAGGCGCTGTCCGGTGGTCTGATCACCGATTCTGCGGCGGCATATGCCTTTCTGGCTCAATATGAAAATGTGCTGCCTATCTGGGGAATACAGCGGGAGAAGGAGCTGGATGAATTCCTTTCCTATGTGGAGAATCCGCCTGCGTTGGACGCGGAGCTGTCGGCGGTGATTGCCCGGGACAGGGAGGAGCTTCTGGGGGATTTCTGCCGGGGCTGCGGCTACTGTATGCCCTGCCCGGTGGGAATCGAAATCAACAACTGCGCCCGCATGAGCCTGCTGATTCGCAGAGCGCCCTCAGCCGCTCAGCTGACCCCTGAAATGCAGGAGAAAATGAAGCGTATTGAAAACTGTCTTCACTGCGGCAAATGCAAGTCAAAATGTCCCTACGGCCTGGATACGCCCGCCCTTCTGGAGAAGAATTACAAAGACTACTGCGAAATTCTGGCGGGAAAGGCACTGTGAAATTCTCAGTATATCTCAGTATAGTATGCCCGGTTTGAATCGGCCGGGCATACTGTCTGTCCGCAGAGTCAATGGTCCCGCTGCAGGCAACGGGTATTGCCCGGGGGAATAGAAACAGTCAGAGGTGAACTAATATGTTTTTGCCGGAAAAAATACGTCGGCTGCTTACGGATGAAAGATATGAGACGGATGAAGTGGGTATGTCGGAAGCTTCCGTGTTTCTGTTCGGAGACAGGGTTTTAAAGGTGCAGGAGGATGACGGGGAAGCCCGGAACGAGTACCGGATGCTGGAATATCTCCGGGACAGGCTTCCCGTGCCCCGGGTACATGCCCGGGAGACGGCAGAGGGGAAATCCTATCTGCTGATGAGCAAATGTCCGGGGGAGATGTCCTGCGCCCGGGAATATATGGAACAGCCTGCCGTTCTGTGCAGGCTGTTGGCAGAGGGCTTAAAAAAGCTGTGGAGTGTGGACATTTCGGACTGTCCTTCGGATCAGAGGCTGTCCCGCAAGCTGGAGCAGGCGGCATACAACATAGAGAAGGGGCTGGTGGATATGGACAATGTGGAGCCGGATACCTTCGGAGAAAAGGGTTTTCAAAGTCCTGCCCACCTGCTGCAGTGGCTGCGGGAAAACAGGCCGGAGGAGGAGCCGGTCTTATCCCACGGAGACTACTGCCTTCCCAACCTGTTCGGGGACGGGGAAAGGGTAACCGGTTATATTGATCTGGGACGCAGCGGCATTGCCGATAAATGGTGCGACATAGCCCTCTGCTACCGGAGCCTTTCCCATAATTACAGCGGGAAATACCATCGGGGCGGCGGGAACAGTTTCCCTGATTATGATGACCTGGCTTTGTTCCGGGAGTTAGGGATAGAGCCGGACCGGGAGAAAATACGCTACTATATTCTGTTGGATGAACTGTTTTGAGGCGGCTTTCCGGCGGCGATGGCTGAAATGCCGGGCGGGGCGCTGTTTCGGGGCGGAGGCAGTACGGATTTACGAATAGCGGAGAGGAGGCCGCCGGAGTGACGAAAATTCGCTGTGTGGTGGAGAGAATTACATATCAGAACCCGGAAAACGGGTATTCCGTTTTAAAGTGCAGGGTGAAGGATTACAGCGATTTGGTGCCGGTGGTGGGCAATCTTCTGGACGCTAACGTAGGCTCTGTGCTTCTGGCGGAAGGAAACTGGAAGGTGGACGCAAAGTACGGCAGGCAGTTCGTGGCGGAGAACTGGGAGGAAACCCTGCCCGCCACGGTTTACGGCATGGAAAAGTACCTGGGCTCGGGACTGATTAAGGGCGTAGGGCCTGTATTTGCAAAACGCATTGTGCAGAAATACGGCGTGGACACCTTTACGGTGATAGAGGATAATGCGGAGCTTCTGATAGAAGTGGAGGGCATCGGCAGGAAGCGGGTGGAGATGATAGCCCGGTCCTGGGAACGGCAGAAAGAGGTCAGGAACATCATGCTTTTCCTCCAGGAGCATCAGGTGAGTACCTCCTTTGCGGCAAAGATATATAAGCAGTACGGAAACGACAGCATCGGGGTAATGAAGGAAAACCCTTACCGGCTGGCGGATGACATCTGGGGAATCGGGTTTAAGACCGCAGACCAGATTGCCGGGAAGCTGGGCTTCGGGAAGGAATCCTATGTGCGGCTGCGCAGCGGCCTGATGTATACCCTGTCGGAGCTGTCCAATGACGGGCATGTGTACGCCGATAAACAGCAGCTGATTGAGAAGGCAGCCGAGCTTCTGGAGGCGGCCCCGGAAACCATTGTCATGACTATGGATGACATGCTGCTGAAGGAGGAGCTGATCCGGGAGAAAAATATTGTAAAGAGGGATGAGGAGGGGAACCCGGTGACGCCGGTTTACCTGCCCCCCTTTTATTATGCGGAAATCGGCGTGGCCGGAAAATTAAAAAAGCTTGCGGCCTCCCCCGCAGGGGACAGGCTTTATACAAGGCTGAGGGAAGCAAGAGCGGAAACAGGCAATGAAAATCTGTCCGTGGACGTGGAGGCCATTCAGAAAAAGACAGGCATGACCTATGATGAAATTCAGGCGGACGCTATCCGGCAGGCTGCCACGGCAAAGGTTATGGTGCTGACCGGAGGCCCCGGCACGGGGAAGACCACCACCACCCACGGCATTATTTCCGCTTACAGGGCTTACGGGCTGAAGATCCTTCTGGCGGCTCCTACGGGACGTGCTGCCAAAAGGATGACGGAGGCTACGGGGCTGGAGGCGAAAACCATTCACCGGCTGCTGGAATGCAAGCCGCCGGAGGGCTATCAGCGGAATGAGGAAAATCCGCTGGAGGGAGATGTGCTGATTGTGGACGAATGCTCCATGATTGATATTCTGCTTATGAATTCCCTGCTGAAGGCCCTGCCGCCTTCCATGCGGCTGATTCTGGTAGGGGATACGGATCAGCTGCCTTCGGTGGGGGCAGGAAATGTGCTTCGGGATATTTTGGATTCCGGCAGCTTTCCGGTGATTCGGCTGACCCGGATTTTCCGGCAGGCGCAGAGCAGCCGCATTATCATGAATGCCCATGCCATAAATCAGGGGCGGATGCCGGATATTTCCAACGGTAAGGACACGGATTTCTTTTTTATGGAAAATGAAGACGCAGAAAGCGCAGCGTCGCAGATTGTGGAGCTGGTTCGCACAAAGCTGCCGAGGTATTATCAGGTAGAGCCTGCCCGGATACAGGTGCTGACGCCCATGCAGCGGGGAGTGGTGGGGGCCACAAGCTTAAACCTGGCCCTGCAGGAAGCCCTGAATCCGCCGGAGCAACAGGTTTTCATGAGGGGACGGGGAGCGGTAACCATGCCCAAGGACTGCCTGCGGCGCAGCGGGTTTGCTTTCCGGGCGGATGATAAGGTCATGCAGATTAAGAATAACTATGACAAAGAGGTATTCAACGGGGATATCGGCGTCATAGAGTCTGTGAATGCAGAGGACAGAACCCTGAAGGTGAATTTTGACAACCGCAGTGTGGAGTATGACATTACGGAGCTTGACGAACTGGTACATGCCTATGCTGCAACCATTCACAAGGCCCAGGGTTCGGAGTACCAAATAGTGGTGATGCCGGTGCTGATGAATCATTATGTAATGCTGCAGAGAAATCTGATTTATACGGGAATCACCAGGGCAAAGCAGCTTCTTGTCATGGTGGGAAGCAGAAAAGCCTTGTCCTATGCCGTGCGGAATGTGACGGTTACGAAGCGGAACAGTCTGCTGAAGGAGCGGCTGGCGGGAGGGAAAAATTGACTTTACCGCCGTGTTGTTATAAGATAATGCCCGTGAAGCTTATTATACTTACAGAGAGGAAGGATTCCATATGCTTGCTTTAATCAAGACTCCGATTACCTGTCTTCTGTTTATGATATATATGACCTGCTTTTATTACCGGAAGCCACATATTCCGGTGAAGTCCACCCAGATATTCCAACGGCTTATCATTGCGGCGCTGGTGAACGCCGTCTTTGATCTGGTCACGGTCTATACGGTGAATCATCCGGAGCAGGTTCCCGGCTATATAAATCTGATTGTACATATCATTTACCTGCTGTCCATTCTGGCGTTTATTTATCTGCTGTTTTTGTATCTGCGGAGCTTTCTGGAGGCGAATCTGAAGCTTTCCGGGAAGCTGCGGATACTGCAGAACTTGCCTGCCGTTCTGTCAACGGCGGGGATCCTGCTGCTGCCCATTACCTATGTGCAGGGGAAGACTACCAATTACGCCCTGGGAGCCAAGGCCTATGCGCTGTACGGAAGTGTGGCGATTTATCTGCTGCTGATTCTGTATTACTGTATCCGATACCGGGGTATTCTGGATCGGGAGAAGCGGATGGCAATCCTGCTTGCCGTGCCCCTCTTTGTGGCAACGGCGGCGATTCAGATGGCGGTTCCGGAGACGCTTGTGGTGGTAGTCTGTTCCACGCTGATTCTCCTGGGACTGATACTCAGCAATGAAAATTCGGAAAAATACATAGATGAGCAGACCATGCTTTTTAACCAGTATTCCCTTGAGCGGGTACTGGAGGAATTTGACTTTGACAGGCAGAGACCTGTAGTGGCGGTCTTCTGCTTCTGCAGGACGGAAAGCAGCCGGGACTGGAACCGGGAGACTCTGATTCTGGAGGATATTTACCGGGAACTGAAGCAGTACCGGGTATGCGGATACCGGGTCTGCGAGAATGGAGTGGTATTTATCAGCAGCGCCGGAGGAAAGGCCCGGACTCTGTTGGAACGGGTCAGAGTCAGCATTGAGGGAAAGTACGGAAAGGAAAGCATAGGAATTGAGACCAAGGTGCTGGCAGGAGAGGCCGTCGCCACGGAACAGATATGTATGCGGAATATCGTTGCATTCTGTACGGAGACAGGCAGCCGCCTTGCCTATATCGATTACCTGACAAATCTTTATAACCGCAACGCGCTGGAGCGGGATTTGAAGAAATGGCAGGAATACGGCTATACCTGTTACCTGATTGCGGATCTGAACAATCTGAAAAAGGTAAATGATGCAATCGGACATTCGGCGGGGGACAAGCTGCTGCAGGATTTTGCAATGCTGCTCACCGACGCGGTGGGAGAGGGCGGAAGAGCCTATAGACAGGGGGGAGACGAATTTACGGTGCTGTACGGCGGGGACGCCCTGCAGCTGATGCAAAGTCTGGAGCAGCGGTGCGAAAAGCATAATCGGTTCTGCGCGGTTCCGGTGAGCTACGCTATCGGGTACTGCCTGCTGGAGGACGAAAACTTCCGGGATGTGGCGGATCAGATGATGTATGCGGATAAGAAGAGGAAGAAAGGACAATAGGTATTGCTTTTCAGGGTGATTTCGGCTAAAATTTAATATGAATTAATAATGGCCGAAAGGATGTGGGACAGTATGCCTTATATAACCAGAAATCTGGAAAGTGTAGTGGAGCAGGTTACAAAAGAATATCCGGTGGTGCTTGTCACAGGCCCAAGACAGGTGGGAAAGACAACCATGCTTCAGAAGTTAATGAAAGGCACAGGCCGGGGATATGTTACTCTGGATGACTTGAATGAGAGAAATATGGCAAAGACGGATCCGGAATTGTTTCTGCAGATGCATAAGCCGCCGGTTTTGATCGACGAAGTGCAGTATGCGCCGGAATTGTTTACCTATATTAAAATAAATGTTGACAAAAATCAACAGCCGGGTGCGTTTTGGCTTACGGGTTCACAGGTGTTTAAGCTGATGCGGGGAGTACAGGAATCACTTGCGGGAAGAGTGGCGGTTCTTTCCCTGACATCATTATCACAGGCGGAAATTTACGGCGGTACGGCAGAGCCCTTTACCCTGAGCCTGGAAGCCCTGCAGGCAAGAAAAGAAGGCAGGGAAAAAGGGGATACGGGAGATATTTTTCAGCGTATTTACAGGGGCTCCATGCCTGCAGTTGTAAGCGGCCTCAACAGTAACAGCCGGATTTTTTACAGCAGCTATCTAAGCACCTACATTGAACGGGACGTCAGGGAATTGTCAGACGCCGTTGATTCCCTGAAGTTTCTTCGGTTTATAACGGCTGCGGCCGCCAGATGCGGCCAGATGCTGAACACAGCGGAGATTGCGAGGGACGCGGATATCAATCAGGTACAGGCAAAAAGCTGGCTGGGGATTCTGGAGACGCTGGGAATTACATTTTATCTGCATCCCTATTCCAATAATCTGCTGAAGCGTCTCATTAAAACACCGAAGTTATATTTTTATGACACCGGCCTTGTCTGCTATCTGACTAAATGGAGCAGTGCGGAAACGCTGGAAAGCGGGGCGATGAATGGCGCAATACTGGAAAATTATGTGGTGGCTGAAATCAGAAAGACCTATTTAAACGCGGGAAGAGAGCCCTTTCTGTATTATTACAGAGACAAGGATGCGAAAGAGATCGACATTGTGCTGGAGCATGACGGAGTGCTGAATCCCATTGAGATCAAAAAGACGGCAAATCCGGGAGTCGAGCCGGTAAGAGTATTTGAAGTGCTGGACAGATCATCCGTTCCCCGGTCGAAGGGAGCGGTGGTCTGCATGAAATCGGAGTTGAGCGCCATTGACAGAGATAATTTTATTGTTCCTGTGTGGATGATTTAAAAACTTTAGGATTTCTGCCGCCAAATAGCAGAAAGAGAATTCCGGCAGAAAAGCGGGCAGGAAAGTCGGGCAGGATGTTAGAGGGTTACGGAGAATACTATTTTATGAAGATAATACGGGTAGCGGCGGCCATCATTAAAGCGACAAATGAAGAGGGTGAGCCTGTTATTTTCGCAACACAGCGGGGCTATGGAGAGTTTAAAGGAAGCTGGGAATTCCCGGGCGGAAAGCTTGAAGAAGGAGAAACGCCGCAGCAGGCGCTTGTCCGGGAGATAGAGGAAGAACTGGAAACGAAAATACAGGTGGGCGAACCGGTTGATACGGTAGAGTATGATTATCCCGGATTTCATCTCTCAATGGATTGCTTTTGGGCGGAGGTGGTATCCGGGAACCTGGTGCTTAAGGAGCATGAAGCCGCAAGGTGGCTGAGGAAAGACGAATTGGATACGGTGGAGTGGCTGCCTGCGGATGTTGAGGTGGTGGAGAAAATACGAGGGGGGATGGAAGAGGAGGGAAATTGAAAAGTAGCTTAAACTTTTACTTTATAAACGGAGAAATAATGGATGAATACGGAACCGATAAGGCATCATTACATTCCACAATTTATTTTAAGAAATTTTTGTTTCAATGACAGGGGTAATTTGTTTTATTATGACAAAAAACAATCTCACACATTTATAAAGAAAACAAGGGATATATTTATGGCTCCAAATTTGTACCGTGATGAGGTAAACAATCCGGATGAACCTACAAAGATAGAGGGAGATATGGCTCGATTTGAAGGAGAAGTTTCACAGCTTATAACAGGGAAATTTCTGAAACAGGATGAGATAAAAATCACGTTGGAGGAAGATGAGAAACTGAAGATTTTCTTTGCCATTATGTCATTCCGCTCAAGGATTACAAGCCATAAGTTTGGAATAGGAGCATCTGAAGAAAATAGGAAATTTTATTCCATGTACCAGAAGGACGGAAATTTGTCTGACTTTTGGAAAAGAAACTTGGGGAATCTAGTCAACTGCAGGTCGTTGAAAGAAGTATGGGCGCATAAAGAAATAGATGAGCCAATTAAAATCTTTTTGCGGAGAGACACTTGTGGATATTTTGGCTTGTATTTTGTTGTCGCAGAAAGAAGAGGTCCTATGGATTTTATTATAAGTGACGTTTATCCAACGGTTGTAAGCGGTGTGACAGACTGGGAGCTGAAGTTAATGCTGTACTCCATATTTCCGATTTCCCCAGACAGAGTTGTTCTTCTTACTGCAAACGGAGCTTGTGGGGCTCCGAAAAATGTTGCCTTTTTTAGTAATGAAATTCTGAGAAAACCCAAACTGAATTCAGACAGGAAATCAATAACGATTCGTACTAGGAAAATGTATGAAAATGAGGTGAGGTATGTGAATTCTGTATTATTGAGCGAGGCTCAAGAAGGGGTTGCGTTTAGGAGCAAGGACAGAGTAGAATTAGAGTAGTATTTTCTAAAACTTGAATCTTTCGAGATATTGTAATATAATTTTAAATGTAATAAGTTTTGCAGGGAAAGTAAGGCATTTATTTGTGGAAGAAATAAAAGAAAGGAGCAGGGCAGATATGTTTGTGGATGAGACAGGTTCGACAGTAAATTTTATCGATTTGTTTGCAGGTGCAGGTGGTCTGTCCGAAGGATTCATCCAAGCAGGTTTTAATCCAATAGCGCATGTAGAGATGAATGCCATGGCAGCAGCAACTTTAGAGACGAGAGCGGCATATCATTA
>JAMPFR010000095.1 GCA_023664365.1 Acetatifactor muris
CCTTTACCTCTTTGACAGCCTCCAGTATCCCCGGGTTTTCCGTCTTTATCATATCCAGCTCCGCCTCCGTTTCCGCATTGAACAGCCGAATCCAGTCATCCAACGGCCTGTCTCCGCTTATCTGCTTTCTCAGTTCAATCACATGTATCTCGAACATATCCGAAAATTCTTCCCCTTTTTCGTCCCGCAGCTTATATTTTCTGTGATATTCCGGAGACTCGTTCAGGTTAAAGTCCAGAATGTTGATGCAGATACACTTTTTCAGCTTATGGTAACGCTCCCCCGCCAACAGGTCCTCCGTGAACATTTTCGCCAGATAAAACAGGCTGCGCTTGTCCCAGTGCGCCACCATCCGGATCTGCAGCTCTATGTTCACCCGGCTGTCGTCGTTCAGTTCCACCCTTACATCCAAGATACCCTGCTTCTGCCTGGCATACCTTTTCCACAGAAACGGATTCGCCAGGCGGACAGAGCGGATCTCTCCCGCCGGAATTCCCAGAACATCACTGATAAAGTACCTTCGCACCTCTTCGTTCAGCATAAGCTGCTTAAAGCTGAAATCATACCTTAATGATACTATTCCCATCCTTTTCCTCCTTTGCGCACAGGAGGCTTTCCCTTTGGATGGTATTTTGAAAATCTCCTGCTTTATTTGGTCTTGAATTCAAAAGCATAGATTTTCCGATCATTCTGATTGATTTGACAGAAATTTAACTGAAAATTAGAAACGGTTATGCTTTGTATCGATTATAGCACGCCGACAGAATATCCGCAAGGATTATTTTCTTTTCCCGGCATTCCTTTTACTGCTCTTCCTTGATACGGTAAAATTTCCACCAGGTTCCATCTCCGACCCAGATATACTGCTCCTCCAACAATTCAAATATTTCGATAAAGCTATCCCTGTCTACCATCGTTATTTCACCGTCATAACACGCAATCGCAATGACAGTGGGCGCCTTATAGGGATACATCCTCCAGTAATCTATTTGATTAGAATGAATCGTAGGGTTTGAAATCGTAGAAAATATAGAGACTCCGGCCCCCGCCTGAACATAGAACAACGGATCATAGCCTCTGGTCTTCAGGAAAAATACGGAATCATCCGGCCCTATGAAATTTTCAAAATCAGCCACATTGTCTCTGTAAATACAGCTTGTAGTATCATCACAAATAATGCCTATCGCAGGCCCGGTTCTGATGATGCTCTCCGCTTCGTTCACAAAAGTATTATATTCCAGCTGACCGTATCCCCAGATAATCAGTCCTCTGTGAAGTAAAACAAATAGGAGCGTTGCTTCTGTAAAAAAGAAGCCTTTTCTGAGCTTTGAAAGCGGTATCATGGAGACAGCAGCCCCCAAAGGCAAATATGCTACTACCGTTATAAACGTACAATCTGTAAGAAGTGCAACTGCAATAAGTGAGGAAAGGGAAATCAGCATACCGGAAATCCATATCTTTTTTCCGTATCAGTAAGAAGCCTGTACCCCCCAAATTGCCAGAAAAGGGATCTTTTTACGCTTACGAAGAAGAAAATATATCACTGCGGCTATCGCCGCAACTCCTGCCATGTAGATTATTCCCTCTGCAAATACCCTGTAAACAAGCATCAAAATATCAACCAGAAAAGCTGACATTTGATGAGGCTCCCACATTTCCCAAAACATATGATCGCCGGAAATATGCCTGTATGAGGTTGCAACGGCATAAGCGTTATCCGTACCGAAGTCCCCGGCTCATACCCCAACCTGCCTTTCCCGTATAAACGGACATTTGCTTTTCGCTTCCCTTTTGTTTACTGCTTACGGCCATGACACTGCTTATACTTTTTGCCGCTGCCGCAGGGACAGGGATCGTTGGGGTATATCTTTGCATTGCCCCGCTTTACGGGCGCCTTGGGCCCGCTGTCATCCTTATTGGTGCCGGTGACCTTTGCCACCTGCTCACGCTCTACCTTCTGCTCCACCTTAATATGGAACAGCAGGCGGACTGTCTCTTCCTTGATATTCTGTATCATCTCGTCAAACATCTGGTATCCGCTGGACTTATACTCCACAAGGGGATCCCGCTGCCCGTATGCCTGCAGGCCGATACCCTGGCGCAACTGCTCCATGTCGTCGATATGATCCATCCACTTTCTGTCAATCACCTTCAGCAGAATCACCCGCTCCAGCTCACGGATCGCCTCCGCATCGGGGAATTCCGCCTCCTTGCTCTCATAGAGCTTCACTGCCTCCTCCTTCAGCTGCTGCTTCAGGCTGTTTTTCTTAGGCTTCTGCACCCTTTCCGCCGTCACGGGCTGCAGGGGGATGGTGGGAATCAGAAGGGTATTCAACTCGTTAAAGTTCCACTCGTCCACCTCCGCATCCTCGTTGATGCTGATATCCACGCAGTTCTCCGCAATGTCCGTAATCATCTTGTAGATGAAATCCCGCATGCTCTCGCCGTTCAGCACCCGGCGGCGCTCCTCGTAGATGATCTCCCTCTGCTCACTCATGACCCTGTCATATTCCAGCAGATTCTTACGGATGCCGAAGTTGTTGTTCTCAATCTTTTTCTGGGCGGATTCAATGGCGCTGGTCAGGGCGCCATGCTCAATCTCCTGACCCTCCGGTACGCCCAACGCGTTAAATATACCAATCAGACGCTCGGAGCCGAACAATCTCATCAGATCGTCCTGCAGGGAAATATAAAACTTGGACTCACCGGGGTCTCCCTGCCGTCCTGAACGGCCTCTGAGCTGATTGTCGATACGCCGGGACTCATGCCGCTCCGTACCGATAATCTTCAGGCCTCCTGCGGCCCTCGCTTCCTCGTCCAGCTTAATATCCGTACCACGGCCCGCCATGTTGGTGGCAATGGTTACCGCACCGTGGATACCGGCGTCCGCCACGATTTCAGCCTCCATCTCATGGAATTTTGCATTCAGTACCTTATGCCGGATGCCCCGCTTCTGCAGAAGACGGCTCAATTCCTCACTGGCCTCGATGGTGATGGTACCCACCAGCACCGGCTGTCCCTTTGCATGAGCCTCTTCCACGGCGTCTGTGATAGCCTTCAGCTTCTCTTCCCGCGTCTTGTATACCGCATCCTGCATATCGTTACGGATAACAGGGCGGTTGGTGGGAATCTCCACCACGTCCATTCCGTAAATCTCACGGAACTCCTTTTCCTCCGTCAGGGCCGTACCTGTCATACCGCACTTTTTGGCAAAGAGGTTAAAGAAATTCTGGAAGGTGATGGTAGCCAGCGTCTTGCTCTCTCTCTTCACCTTCACATGCTCCTTGGCCTCGATCGCCTGATGCAGACCGTCGGAATAACGGCGGCCCGGCATAATACGTCCCGTGAACTCATCTACGATAAGCACCTGGTCATCCTTCACCACATAGTCCTGATCCCGGAACATCAGATTGTGGGCCCGCAGAGCCAGGATAATGGTGTGCTGTATCTCCAGATTCTCCGGATCCGCATAGTTCTCAATGTGGAAGAAATCCTCCACCTTCTTCACGCCG
Source organism: Acetatifactor muris (assembly GCA_023664365.1). Lineage (GTDB taxonomy): Bacteria > Bacillota > Clostridia > Lachnospirales > Lachnospiraceae > Acetatifactor > Acetatifactor muris_B. Next base: position 3,513 of record JAMPFR010000095.1, read on the forward strand.
GCTTCCGTCAGATTAATGACCTTATCCTTCTCATTTACGATAAAGTCTCCCGTCTCCTCCTGCACCACGCCCATGATTGCGTCCATCTTTGTCAGCTGCTGCATATCCTCGCCCCGCTTCATGCGGCGGGCCAGTAAATCGCACATCTCATACAGCGCTGTGGACTTGCCGCTCTGTCCGGAAATAATAAGCGGGGTTCTGGCCTCGTCGATAAGCACTGAGTCCACCTCATCAATAATACAGAAATGCAGGTCTCTTAAAACCAGCTGCTCCTTGTAGATCACCATGTTGTCACGCAGATAATCAAAGCCCAGCTCGTTGTTGGTCACATAAGTAATATCGCAGTTATACGCCTTCTGGCGCTCCTCGCTTGTCATGCTGTTTAAGACCACGCCCACGGACAGTCCCAGAAACTCATGTATCTGCCCCATCCACTCCGCGTCACGCTTTGCCAGATAATCGTTGACGGTGACTACATGGATGCCCTTTCCCTCCAGCGCGTTCAGATAGGCGGGAGCGGTAGCCACCAGGGTCTTTCCCTCACCGGTACGCATCTCTGCAATACGCCCCTGATGCATAATGATTCCGCCGATCATCTGTACCCGGTAATGCTCCATATTCAAAACCCGCTTTGCAGCCTCACGCACCGTTGCAAAGGCTTCAGGAAGCAGGTCATCCAGCGTCTCGCCTTCACTCAGCCGCTTTTTGTATTCGTCGGTTTTCGCCTTCAGCTCCTCGTCGGACAACGCCTGCATCGCCGGGCGCAGCTCGTCGATTTTATCTGCCAGAGGCGCGATCCTCTTCAGCTCTCTCTCGCTGTGTGTACCAAAAATCTTATCTATAATTTTCACGCGATTTCACACCTTTCTGCAGCCTTACAGCAGGCAGCCACAGTATATTGTAACAGAAAATGTATGCAATTACAACTGATTCAAAATAAAAGGGTCCTTGATTTTTTTATCCTCTGCAAACAACAGTATTTCCGAAATAATCTGGGCGGTCTTTGGATCGTCGTCCACGAAGGGCAGGAACAGCTTTCCCCGGTGCTGGGAGTGAACCGGCAGCACGTTTACCATGGGGCCGCCCTGGAGATGCACCACGCCGCTGCCCAAGTGAATGGCATAATCCGCCCGCTCCCCCGAAATGAACGCGTGGGCGCCCTCCAGCCGCACATTCGTAAGCTTAAACAGCGGCAGGGTAAACCCAATGATCGCCCGGCGCATCTCGATGGTGGAATGACTTGCCTCCGGGTCAACCCCGCCTGCATGGGCAACGCTTACCGCCAGATCCACGTCCCGCATCACCTCTGAGAAAATAATATCCGGGACCTCCTCAATGCGCATTGCCCTGCCCGTTTTCCGTTCAAAGAACTCCACCCACTCAAGTGTGGGAGCCTCTATATCCGAAGGCGAAAACCAGTCCGCAAGGGCGTAAATGGACGCAATAATGTTCTCCTTATAATAGACCTTCTGCAGGCCCGCATCAATATCACAGACCCAGCGGCGAGCTTTCAGGCAGGCCTTTGTCTTCTGAGGCTGTATCTGGTTTCCCGCATAACGGGTGGAGCGGAAGGCCTGTGCCTCCTCCTCCGTCTTGATGTACAGTTCCCGGAATACCTGCTTAAAGGGCTGGCTGATCTCATTGTCAAACAGATATTTCTGATACTCATGCCAGTGGCCGTCCCGGTAAATATCAAGGGGATGCGCCACCTGCAGCACCGTCTGCTCCGCAATTTCTCCCGCCCTGCCTTCAAAATCAACCAGCCTGTTTCCCTGCAGGAATCCCAGCCTGTCCTCCGACTTGTATACCAGTCTTGTAATAACGGGCCTCACCGTGGGATTGGTGCAGAGCAGGTTCAGCTCCCCTGCGGTGAACCCGGTTCCGCCTTCCATTGCCTCCTCAAACATCCGGCAGGTTCTGCGGTACTGCTCGGTGAGCATCTTCTTTTTCTCCGCAAGCTCTGTTGCCAGCTCATTTTTCTTATATTTTGCAGGAACGGCTTTCAGCGGTTTACCGTCCTTTTCACATTTGATTTCCGCGCTGCCGTTTTCGTCGATTTCCAGCTTCAGACGGATTTCGTCAAGATCCTTCCATTCCAGCAGATGCTGCATATTCTCAAAGAGCTTCGCTTCCATTCGGAGAGTAAGCCGCTCCACGTCGGAAAATCCCGCATTCTTGGAGAGATTCTGCAGGGCGCAGTCTGCCGCCGCGGTTTCGCTTACCCTTCTCTGTGCGCCGAACTGCCTGCTCTGCTTTTTGAACTCCTGGATAAACAGATAGCGCTCCGCCATATCGTTTTCATCGGAAAGAGGAATCAGGGCGTATGCCATCAGGGTATCCTTATTCCTCTTTTCCGTGATATTCTTCACCGCCTCTTCCACGGACAGCCTGCCCATAACCGCGTCCGCATACTTCCTGGCCCGGGTGTGCTTGGCGCCGTTTGAGATATATTTTGCCGCCTTATAAATTTGGTTGAAGCGGGTCTCTCCTATGGTCTGCAGCGCATCCCGGAACCAGTGAATGTCGAAGGCTCCCACATTGAAATCCTCGGCCGTGATCGGCGAATACCTGGCAATGACTGCCTGGGTTCTCTCATCGAGAGACTCATTCATGTGGGCAATAAAGTAATAGCACGCGGACTGAAAACCTTCCCAGCCCAAGTATTCCTCCACAACGGGAATCCAGCTGTGGGAGAACAGCGCCGCTTCCACAAGACGGCTCTCTGTAATATCCGTGCCGGAAATCAGCCTTTTTAATTTTTCCCCGTCATCACCGGCCTCCGGAACACAGATTCCCAGCAGATAGCTCAGGCTCTGCTTTTTGGAAGTGCCGTTGAAGGCATACAGCCAGGTGGCGCGGTTCAGTGTGTCTTTCCCCAGCGCCGCAAGTACCTTCACAAAATTCTCCACGCCGTATATGCGCTTCAGACTGCTTATATGGCGGGAATAGCGGGTCTCGGAATCCCCTCTGACAAGCTCCGTCTTCAGCACGGTATCTATCAGCTTCTGTCCGATCTGAGCCGCAAAATCCAGCTTTTTATTGTCCTCCTCCGTAAATTCATATTCCGACAGTTTAAAGAACCCCTTCACCTCCAGAAGCCCCCCTATAAAGGCTTCGCCGCTCCGGTAATTGCTGAATCTGGAGCCGGCCTTTGCTTCACCGGATTTTTGATAGGATATAAGCTGGGACAGGCCCTCCAACGCGTCCGGCAGGACCCGCTCCAGAAGCATTTTGTACATAAATCCCCGGCTTACTATCCCTTTGTATGCCGCCAGGATAAGGGAAGAAGCAGTAAACGGGACGTATACCCTCCTTCCCTGGACAGAATACCTTTCCCCGTCGGGAACGTCAAAGAAGCCGAACCGCTTTGCCAGCATATATTTTATGGAAAACGCATCCCTGTAATGCTCCCCGAATCTCCCGGAAACCCCATGGAGGGGCAGTAAAATCTCTCTCAGCTTTTCATCCCCCGCAGCCGTGACAAGCTCTTTTTTATACACATCCTGAAATACCTGCTTTTTGCCGTCAAAATAAAACGTAACGGTTTTCTCATGGCTATAGGGGGAATCCACAAAACCGTAAAGCTCCCCTGCATCGGCTTCACAGGCAAGATAATACCCCAGGGCGCAGGCGGCAGGACACAAATCAATATTTTTCAGATATTGGCCTCTGAAATATCTTATGATGCGGTTTATTTGGGAAGGATGCATATAGCTGTGCTGCTCCGCAAGCTCCTCGCCAAGCACTGTCCGATCCAGCCCCGGCAGGCAGTTACGACCGTTCTCCAAACAGATGTCAAGCTTCATAAGCAGCTCTTCGCTGTTGATCCGGGTCTTATAAAACCCGTCCCAAAGCTCGGGAAAGGCAATATGCCTGGTACCGTCCTTCTCCTTTACGTCAAGGCTGCTGTAGCCGGTACCTCCCGCAAGCAGACGGGGTTCCCCGCTGAGGGCGTCGATATACTCGTCGTTTTTATGTTCTTCAATCAGCCTGTCCAGTGCCTCCAGTATCTCATGAAGCCCGGCCTTCTGTCTGACGGGGTGATTGCCGAAGCATTTTGTGGCCGGGAACAATCTTACGAATTCCGCCTTGCATGCCCCGATAAATTTTTCATCCACCCGGGGTGCAAAATCATCCGTTTCACTGTACAGTGCAGGCTCCTCCTTTTGTTTCACCGGGCCGTTTATGCGCTCCAGCAATATTTTTTCCGGGGAAGCAGGGTTCTGAATGAGAGCCCCCAGCGCTGCGTAGCGGGCTTTGCGCTCAGCCCCCGTATCGCTTTCGTTTATGCCGATGATCATATCCAGGCCCGCCGTGCGCTTTTCTTCCTTTTTGTCACTGCAAAGCCTTCCGACACATTGAAAAAGCTGTTCCTCCGGCTGACGAAGCAGTATCTCTATCAGCTTCCGGCGCATATCCGCCGCCTTGTATTTCAGCATATCCTCCAGCATCCTGAAATGCCTTTCCTGCAGACTGCAGGTATTCAGAATCTCAAATACCGTCTTTCTTGTGTACTCCTCCCTGTCACATGCCATGGATACAAGGGCGTCAAGCTGCACCTGCGTCCGGGGATGCAGAAGCAGCATTCTTATCTGCCTGGTCCTGCCGCTTCCATAATAAGAATCACCCTTTATCATGGGAATTTTTACACAGGCTTCGTCAATTTTCTGCATATCGTCAAGATCGGAGGCGATCACGCACAGCCGCTTGACAATATCAGACCTTGTAAGACACTCCGCGTTCCAGGGGAACACACAGGGCGCATACTCCCTGTCCTTTGGCAGCTTTTCAAGCATTTCGTTCAGGACGGCATACAGCTTTTCGGCGGCAGGCCTGTCGTAACGCAGCGACATATCGGAGAACACCATCTGACCTGTGCCCGGGGAATAATAGAAATTGGAATCATCCGTCTGGGGCAGAAATACCGCCATGACCTCCGGCTCGTCATGCCGCTCCAGCACAGCCTTTACCGCCAGTCTCTGCTGTACGCTGCCTCCCACATTTTTCAGGAAAATCCCTGCGGTCATTGCCTGGTGCGGGGTGCCTCCTTCGATGATTTCCTCCAGCTTCCGCTCCGCCCTGCGGAACTCCCGGCAGGCGGCAGCCCACAGCGCCATGTAGATTTTCATGGAATCCTCTGTCTTCAGGTATTCGTCAATGCAGTCCCCGTTTTCCAGACAATCCGTCATACTATCCAGCGTTTTGTCGCTGATCCGCTCCAGATCCCGTGTGTCCTCCGCCAGCAGGCCCGCAAAACACCCCACTGCTCTTTTCACGGAGGAATAGCGGATCAGATTGTTGTCACGAATGGTCTTCAGTATTCTGATGAAGGGCTCAATACGCCCGCTGTCGCTGTTTTCACAGACAGCCTGCCGCAGCCCCTCCTGAAGTCTCGCCGCCAGCAGAAGCCTGCAGACTGCATCATACAGCCCTGTATCTTTGCACAGAAAGACCCCTGTCAGCAGGGAATAGCTTACCGCCGTGTCGCTGCCGCTTTCCAGGGCCCTCTGCACATAATTTATCACCCGCCTGTTTCCCCTGTCGATTTCATAAGCCAGCAGGTAACTGTTCAGCTTTCCCATCTTTTTGCTTTTATAGGCGGCCTGCTCCTCAGACAGGTTATCTTCCAGAAAATCCGCAAGCTCCACATCCATGCGGCTGCTGTTCGTAAACTCCTGCAGTATGCTGCAGAGCTTATCCGCATACAGTGAATAGTCTGCGCTGCGGAAGGTTCTGCGCATCCAGCCTGACTGAAAAATAAATGCCGTACAGTTATCCGCAATATACAGGAACCCGTCCTTATGCCGCTTCAGGATGCAGCGGCCGAACAGCCATTTACATTTCTTCTCAAAAAACTCCGATGGCTTTTTCCCCTTCTTCAGATGCTCCGACAGTTCCCTGTAGATTTCGGAAGTCCGAAAGCTGCCGCCTAAAAATGTCCTTTGATCCTCCGTAAGGCTTTTCAGCGCTGCCTGCCATTTCTCATCCGCCCTTTTGCCGTACTGCTTTGCCAGCGCCTCCAGCCCGGCTCTCTCTTCGTTTGAAAGCTTCTGCATATTAATACATCCTCCCGCTAAGCATTGTAAGTCTGATAAATGTCAGGGAATCGCCGTCGTGTAAATCCGGATCTTCATCCGGGTCCTCCAGCTCGCGATCGTTCAGAAACACGCGGTACAGCCCATCCTCAAAGGACTGCAGCGCATTATCCGCTGCTTTTTCCCCGTCCTGTTCCCTGCCGCCGTAATTTATCCCGAAAGCAATTTTCCCTACATCCGCCATATCCCCTATCTGTTCCTCCGTAAGGGGCTTCGTCCGTGCATCTCCCCTGCGCACCCGCTCATTGTAAGCCTTCACACATGCCGTAACAGTCTGCGCTATCAGCTCCCGGACCGTGCGGGGCGCAGGCAGATACTCAAATTCCACAGGCGCCACCGTCTGCTTTCGTCTGCCGATTTGTTTCAGATAGATTTTTACCGTCATTACCGTCCTCCTGCGTTGCCGCTGTTTACATTATATCAGAGAAATTTCTCACGCTCCACTTATATTTTTCGTCGTTACGGTTCACCTTGTAAATGACACGCGTAAACTGCGCGCTACAGGTGTCCGCGCACCTTGCAAACCGCAGACATACGGCGCAACTTTCAAATTGACATTACCTGGGAAAAACCCTACAATATTTTCATAGGTGCAATGTCAGCAATGCAGCGGCGTTCTCCTATAAATTCTTACATCTTCGGAAAGGTATCGGTATGCTATGAACAGAGAAACCATTCATCTTTATGTAAATATGCCCGGACATACCCCCGTTTTCCCCACGGTAGCCGCGGCGCTGGAAAGCATTCAGGCGCAGGAGCCGGAAAAGACCTATCCCGCTTTTTCTTCTGATATTGCCCCGGCAGTCGTTCATATCGGCTCCGGCATTTACCGGGAAAAGCTGGTCATCACCAGGCCGAATCTGACCCTGCTTGGAGAGGGCAAAAGCAGGGATGACACGGTACTGGTCTGGGGGGACGGCGCCTTTGACCTTATGCCGGAGGGCGATAAGCGGGGCACCTTCCGCACCGCCTCCGTCAGAATCGATACGCATGATTTTACCGCAAGGCATCTGACCTTTCAGAATGATGCCGGATACGGCCGGGACGCCGGACAGGCCCTGGCCCTGTATGTGGACGGAGACAGGATATATTTTGAGGACTGCCGCCTGCTGGGAAGCCAGGACACCCTCTTTACCGCCCCGCTTCCCTTAAAGGAGGCAATACCGGGGGGCTTTAAGGGCCCCGGCGCAGACAGGCCCAGAATCATGGGCCGCCACTGCTTCCGTGGCTGTATGCTGCAGGGAGATGTTGATTTCATCTTCGGAGGCGGAATTGCCTGGTTTGAGAACTGTGTCCTCTTCTCCAAGCTGCCGGAGCCTGAAAGCCCGGCGCAGAACGGCCAACCCGCGCAGCTCCAAACCGCCCCGGGCAGCAGCCGGTCCACGCAGCCGCAAACCGCCCCGGGC
>JAMPFR010000096.1 GCA_023664365.1 Acetatifactor muris
AAAGAGCCTATTCATCAGCAGAATTTGTGCGAATTATTTTCCCTTTCAAGGCTGGCAAGAAACAGCGAAACTACGTCAGCAGCGCCAGCTTCAGGCAGAATTCCCTCCCGTCGCAGCGCATGGTACAGCTTCCGTTGTATTTCCCGGCGATCTGCTTCATGATCTCAATGCCGTATCCATGGTCTTTTTTGTTCTTCTTCCCGGTAGGTATGCTGTTGCCGCGGACGGATACCTTCTTCTCCACAGGATTCACGATCTCTATCACCGTATAATTCCGGGTGGTGCTCACCCGGGTGCGGATATAACGCTCCGTCTGTGTCATACACGCCTCTATGGCATTGTCGTATGCGTTGGCGAGAAGCCCGCAGAGATCGGTTGCCGCCATCCCCCTCAGGTTCTCCAGATTTCCCGAAAATTCAAAGACAATCCCGTTGGCCTCACAGATCCTGCTCTTTGAAGCCACCACCAAATCCGCCACCCTGCTGCCTGTAGGTATCCGGCCGCCCACAGAGGGCACCTCGTGGCTCAACTGTTCCGTATACCTTCTGACCTCCTCATAATCGCCCTCCTGACACAGCGACGAGATGACCGCCAGATGATTGGTTAAATCATGGCGCATTTTCCGCACCTCGGCTTCATTCTCCTTCACTTCCTGCAGTGCGTCCAGCTGCACCTGCAGATAGTCCGTCTCGCATCTCGCCATGGTCTGACGGTAAATTCTCTTTCCGGACTCCACCAGGCTGTACGCAAAATATCCCACTCCCAGCAGGTAACCGCCCACAAAGATAAACATGTACAGCCAATACCATAGGGGCGTATGCTGCGCGCGGTTCACCATGAGAATCAGCGCGCCGTCGATAAAGGAGAGAAAAAGCAGCGCTATGCTGCCAAACACTTCTTTCCCCGAAAAATGCACTCTGGTTCCGTACTTAAGCTGCACATGGCGCAGAATAAGCAGCAGGATAAGCAGCGTTGCATCCGCCATGAAGCTGAAAAGCGTCCGCGAATCTTCCTGCGCCGCCAGTTGAATATTGGCGGGAGAAACAATCTCCTCCACCAGCGCAACGGGAAGCAGATCCAGAAAAAGATATACACAAACGGCCGGGAAAAAACGCAGCAAATCCGAAAGCCTCCGCCTGCTGAACAGGCACACGCTCAAAACAATCTCCGCCGTCATAGTGGCAAAAAAGTTAAATACGGCGGGAAGCGGACATAAAGCGGTAAACGTTGTCCACAGCACGGAGATGCAGGAGCGGATAATTGCATTTCTTCTTCCCAGATCCATGTGGGCGGCACAGACGTACTGCATAATCAAAATCAGAATCCAGTAATCCAGCAGATTAGATATAACAGCATATACATAAGCATTCATCTGTTCAGGCCTCCGTCGATGTATGCCCCCAGCGCAAGACGAAAAGCCCTGCTCCGCCTGCGGCTGATAGGAAGCGTCTTCCCGCAGTCCAGCGTCAGCCGCGTCTCGTCAAATTCCCTGACATGGGTCAGATTCACAAGAAATTTCCGGTGGACACGAAAAAAGAAAAAGGGAGAGAGCTGTGCTTCCAGTTCGTTCAGCCCCTTCCGCAGCGTGATCGTATCATCCATATAATAAAGAAGCGTATCTTTGTTATCCGCCTCCAGATACTTCAGTTCCCGGGTATGCAGCAGCATTTCGCACCCGGAAGTCCTTATCTGCAGCGTGCGGGTACTTTCCAGTTCCCGGCGCACCTCCATCATCACCGCGGCAATATCCTGCTCCTGCACCGGTTTCAACAGATACCGGAAGGCATTCACCTCATAGCCCTCCGGCGCGTATTCCAGATAGGCGGTCAGAAAAATCAGAACAGCGTTCCTGTCCCGGCTTCTGATTTTCCTTGCCAGGGCAATGCCGTTGACCGGCTGCATCAAAACATCCAGAAACAGCACATCATACCGCTCTCCCGCCTCATATCTTGCCAAAAGCTCCCCGGGAGAGGAAAAACAGTCCACGGAGCAGTCCGGCTGTCCCCAGAGATATTGATAAATCTGTTTTACCAGAACAATTTCATCATCGCAAACCGCAATCTTCATACCTGTACCCATCCCGCCGCTCCGCGGTACTTTTTCACTCTGTCACCATTTCCTTTCCTACCTTACCACACCCGTACAAAGGTCGTCAAGAAACCTGAGCGCAAAAACCGCTTGCACCGGGATTTCGACCGTTTACGACATGCCGATACAGCCGGCGCCCCCGCTGTAAGCAGCGGCGCGGAAATCACCAGGATTATGGTACAGAAAAACAGGGAAACAACCTGAACGCTCAATCGTTTCCCTGTTTTGCAGACACAAATATAGTCAAGCTTTTTTCCATTCCGCAATCACGCAGGAACGTTCAGCCCCTTAAGTCAGCGGATACCTGTCCGTCAGCGCTTTCACAATGGCATATGCCTGGGGAATTTTCTCCTCGCCGCCCTTGATAACCAGGGCAATGGCCTCTGCTATTTTATCCATGTCCTCCGCATTCATGCCTCTGGAGGTGACGGCAGGGGTTCCCAGACGGATGCCGCTGGTCACAAAGGGAGACTGGGGATCATTGGGAATCGTGTTCTTATTACAGGTGATATGCGCCGCATCCAGCAGCTTCTCCACAGCCTTTCCGGTGAGCCCGAAGTTAGTCAGGTCAACCAGCATCAGATGGTTGTCGGTGCCGCCGGACACAATCTGAATGCCCCTGTCCAGCAGACCTTTGCACAACGCCTGGGCATTGTCGATAATGCCCTGCTGATACACTTTGAAATCATCGCTCAGCGCCTCCTTGAAGCAGACGGCCTTTGCCGCGATGACGTGCATCAGCGGCCCGCCCTGAATGCCGGGGAAGATAGCCTTGTTAAAGTTGTACTTTTCGTTCACCTCATTGCTGGATAAGATCAGTCCGCCCCGGGGGCCCCGCAGAGTTTTGTGGGTGGTTGTGGTAGTCACATGGGCATAGGGAATGGGGCTGGGATGGAGTCCTGCCGCCACAAGCCCTGCAATATGAGCCATGTCCACCATGAGAACGGCCCCCACCTCGTCTGCAATCTCACGGAACCTTTTAAAATCAATGGTGCGGGCGTAAGCGGAAGCGCCTGCTATAATCATCTTCGGCTTTGCCTCCAGCGCAATCTCCCGCAGCCTGTCATAATCGATGAAGCCCCGGTCATCCACCCCGTAGGGGACAATGTGAAAATATTTTCCGGACATATTCACCGGGCTGCCGTGCGTCAGGTGTCCGCCGTGATCCAGGTTCATCCCCATGATGGTATCGCCGGGCCGGCAAACCGTGAACTGCACCGCCATATTGGCCTGTGCGCCGGAATGGGGCTGCACATTGGCATATTCGCAGCCGAACAGCTCCTTTGCGCGCTCAATGGCCAGGTTCTCCACCACATCCACACAGCCGCAGCCGCCGTAATACCGCTTACCGGGATAGCCTTCCGCATACTTATTTGTCAGCGGGCTTCCCATTGCAGCCATCACTGCCTTGCTCACCCAGTTCTCCGAAGCTATCAGTTCAATATGGCTGTTCTGCCTCTCCTGCTCATCCACAATCGCCTGGGCCACCTGAGGGTCCACCGCCCTCACTTCATCCAATGAATACATTTAAAATCCTCCTGTTTTCTGTTATATGCTTTTCATTTCCTCTGCGCACATTATACTATATCAGCAGGAAATCAAGCGCGAACAAAGTGAACATTTGATTTCACCTGATATAATAACGAAAGAATCATTAAGCGCAAAGCGCGACAGACGCGCAGCGTCTGGATTCTTGAGTGTATTATATCATGGAAAATTCGGGAAGAAAATGATTTTATTTACGAATCCGCATTCTGCTGTTAAAATAAAATAATGAAATAGCTCCGGCTATCATAGTCAAACGAAAGAGAGGTTCATTCTCCATGTATCATATCATCATCAACCCGGCCTCCCGCTCAGGCAGGGGACTGAAAATCTGGAAGGAGCAGGTGGAGCCTGCCCTGCGCAGAGACGGCGCCGGCTATCGCACCTACTTTTCCGGGCAGGCCGGAGATGTGGCAAAAATTGCAAATGATATTCTGTCTCAGGCCGACGCCTCCCCTGTATCGATGATTGTGCTGGGCGGAGACGGAACGGTAAACGAGGCGATTCAGGGTATGACCGACCCTTCAAGGGTCATCCTGGGCTATATCCCCACCGGATCCAGCAACGACCTGGCAAGAGACCTGGGTATTCCCACCGACCCCACCGCCGCCCTTGACCTGATTCTGCACTCCGGCACAGCCTGCTCCATGGATCTGGGAACCGTCACCTATGAAGACGGCTGCAGACGCAGGTTTGCCGTCAGCTGCGGCATCGGCTTTGACGCCGCCGTGTGCGAGGAGGCCCTGCGCTCCAAGGCAAAAAAAGTGCTGAACAAAATCGGTCTGGGAAAACTGACTTACTTAAGCATCGCACTAAAGCAGCTTTTTGCCGCAAAAACAATTTCCGGCAGGCTGATTCTGGACGACAAGCCTCCCGTCGAAATCGGCAGCATTCTGTTCACCGCCTGTATGCTCCACCGCTTTGAAGGGGGCGGCTTCATGTTCAGCCCCGACGCCGACGCCACGGACGGCGTCTTAAATCTGTGCGCCGTAGGCGACATTTCAAAGGCGCTGATTCTCTTTGCCCTGCCCACAGCCTTTAAGGGCAGGCACTACCGTTTCAACGGTATCACTCCCTATCAGGCGAAAAAAGTTTCCATAGAAGTATCCTCCCCGCTCTGGGTACATACCGACGGCGAGGTTACCCGGAAAAGCCGCAGCATTACCGTGACCTGTAAACAAAATGCGCTTCGGATTATCAGGAGCCAAACCTGAAGGTTTTCTTAAGAATGCTTAAGAACAGAAAAAAGGCATTGCATTTTTCAAAATTGACGCTATACTATAGGTGATTCAGAAGCTGAAGGAGAAGTAAAATGGAAAAATGTAAAAGCTTTTTGACAAAGTATAAGCATGGCGTTCCGCTCTTGATTTACATGGTGATTTACCTGGTCTGGTTCGCCTGGCTGGAGCAGACAAACGTTAAGAATTATCAGATAATACATGTCAGTATGGATGATTACATTCCCTTTTGCGAGGTATTCATTATCCCCTACCTGCTGTGGTTCGGATATGTGGCGGCCGTAGTCGTCTACCTGTTTTTTAAAAATAAACAGGACTATTATAAGGCATGTGCCTTTCTGTTCACGGGGATGACCATATTTCTGATTGTCTCCACCCTGTGGCCCAACGGACATGACTTAAGACCCGATTCCCTTCCCCGGGATAACTGTTTTACTTGGCTGATTTCCGCTCTTTGGAGGACGGACACCCCCACGAACCTGTGGCCCAGCATCCATGTGTTCAACTCCCTGGGAGCCCATTTTGCGGTTATGCACAGCGGTGATCTGTCCCGGAGCAGATTCGGAAAGCCTGTTAAAATTGCTTCCGGCATACTGTGCGTATCCATCATCCTTTCCACCATGTTCATTAAACAGCACTCCGTGTTTGATGTAGTGACGGGCATCCTCATGGGCGCAGTATTGTACGCAGTTGTTTACAGACGGGAATGGCTGCTTGCAGGCAAGCCTGTGGGCAAGGGCCGCGAAAAAGCCGCAGGATGATTTTAATCCTGCGGCTTTTTCAGTTAAACTTAAATATCTTCTGGCAGATCTTATAGCCCTCCACCGAAATCCTGCGTCCGCCCCGCCCGGGCAGGTTCATGGCTTCTCCCATAATACCGTGGCGCAGCCAGTGATAAAGCTTTCTGTCCTTTTCCTTCAGGTACTGCCACAGCTCCGCTTTCTTTTCCAGATTTTCCTCCGTGCCCGAACGTATCAGCAGCACCGAAGAAACCGTAGTAATGATTTCCAGATAGTTTCTCATGTACTGGTACAGGCGCTTGTGCTTTACCAGCTCCGCCTTGTTTTTCACCAGATAATCAATCATCAGCCTGTTAACCTTTATCTGCTGGTCAATGCGGGAAATCATGACCTCCTCGTTGACGGACTGATCCTCCCTGCCGATATAATAGCGGTAAAAGTTCACATCCAGATAATACATGTTCTTTACATAGGGAAGCGGCTCAAACACATAGAGGTTGTCCACATAAAAGGTGTGCTCCGGAAGCCGGATTCCGCACTCCTTCAGCAGCTTTGTCCTGAAAATGACAGAATGCATCAGAATATAATGTCCCTTCTGAAAATGATGACAATCCTCCCAGGTAAACATGCAGTTCATGGGAAGGCTGTGACGGTATTGAATGACCTTCTTTTTCTTCTCGCCCTCTTTTTCATAGACATAGTTGCACACCAACATGTCCAGCACCTGCGCCCCCCCTGCAAATTCCCGCAGGGTATCCAGCACCTTTACATAGGCTTCCTTTTTCACCCAGTCGTCGCTGTCCACCACTTTAAAGTAAAGCCCTGTGGCATAGTCGATTCCCGTATTCACCGCGGAACCGTGACCGCCGTTAGCCTTATGCACCGCCTTCACAATGGTGGGGTATTTTGCCGCATATTCATCCGCGATTTCCGCCGTTGCATCCCTGGTGGAGCCATCATCCACAATGATAATCTCCACATCCTCTCCTCCCGCCAGAAGAGACTCGATACATTTTCTCATATAATTTTCCGAATTATAGCATGGAACCGCTATGGATAACAATTTCACCTTTATTCCTCCTCGTACCGCTCTTTCCCCAGTCGTATTTTCAGATATTTGGTGTAGGCCGAAAACGCCGATGGTATCGGGTACCTTTCCTCCGTCTCGCCCGGCTCCACAAAAAGCCAGCTTCTGCTGTCCTCGCCGGGGCTTCCGTGATCCAGCTCGTCCGCCCGGACCATATAGCCCTTCATATGCCATTCCTTGTGGGTAAAAATATGCCTCGCGTCCTCCAGCGGCCGGATGCGCAGTACCCTGATGCCGTTCTCCGCCAGATAGGCCGTTACCTCCTCCGCAGTCCGGCTGCCTTCCAGCATGGGAAACTCGTACATTCCGGCCAGAAGCCCTTTTGCCGGCCGCTTGCGGATGGCGGCCCTGTTTTCATCCCGGATAACCAGCACCGTCTTTTCCTCAATCTTCCGGGGCTTTTTCCCTTCCTTTTTGGGAAATTCCGTCTCTGTGCCGTCGGCATGAGCCATACAGAGCTGACTTAAGGGACAGGCTCCGCATAGGGGCCTGCCTCCCGGAATGCAGACACAGGCGCCAAGCTCCATCATGGCCTGGTTGAAATCTCCGGGACGCTCCCCGGGCATAATCTCCGAAAGCTCCTGCTCTACCGCCGTCTTCACTTTCCCGTCTGTGATAAGCCGCTCATCCTTCCTGAGCCGGGCCAGCACCCGAAGGACGTTCCCGTCCACTGCAGGCACGGGCCTGCCGTAGGCTATGGATGCAATGGCTCCTGCGGTATAGCTGCCGATTCCGGTAAGCTTTAAAAGCTCCTCATATTCCCCGGGCATTTCACCGCCGTATCGGCTTACAATCTGTACTGCCGCCCGCTGCAGGTTTCTCACCCTGTTATAGTATCCCAGCCCCTCCCAAAGCTTCAGCAGCTGTTCCTCCGGAGCCTCCGCCAGCGCCCCGATATCCGGCAGCGCAGACATGAACCGCTCAAAATAAGGCCTGACTGCCTCCACCCTGGTCTGCTGCAGCATAATCTCCGATACCCAGACCCGGTAAGGCGTGGGATTTTCTCTCCAGGGAAGAATCCTTCTGCTTTTATCATACCATTCCAACAGCGGTTTGGGAATGGCTGCAAGCCTTAAGTTTTCCTTAATTCTCACCGGCACCGGCCGGTTCAGCGCCAGGGAATCCCCTGTGACCCTGCAGTTGTAGGCCAATATCTCCACTCCCGCTTCCGCCGCCCTGCACAGCGCGTCCGCAAATTCCGGGTGAGTGTCCCTGTTTGGCTCAAAATGATCCACCCCTTCCATCTGAATGACAAACATGACAAACGTGCGGTATCCCTCACCCTTTGCCCGAATCAGTTCCTCCACATGCTTTACCGCCCGCTCGGAAGGCGCGTCGGGGAAGCGGACGATTCCTTCCTCCTCCAGCGTAACCCCTTTTACTTCCATAAATATTTTTTCCCCTTTTGTCTCCAGATAAAAGTCAAAGCGGGAATTGCCGTAAACAGTCTCCGGGCGTATCTGCCTGATATCCGGCAAAAAGGCCCCCTCCCGCAGCCATTCCTCCACCACCCTGTTAGGCGCCTGAGAGTCCATATTTATGATGCGTTCCCCCTTTTCCACCGCCACCAGGTCATAGGCCGTAGAGCGTGCCCGGTTTTCACTTTTCGTCAGATAAACAGTCACACCGGGCTGCAGAAGCTCCCTGCAGCGCCCGGTGTTTTTCACATGGACTTTTTCAGTTTTCCCCTTCAGCTCCACATAAGCGACAAAGCGGTTGGGACGGCTTACAAAACGCGCCGGCGTTATATTATTGTATTTCATACCTTCTCCTGCCTGTCTGTACCCCTTTTTACACTCAGCGCGCAAACCGATACATTTCACCCTTGCGGCGGTAGGGAACCCGGGCGGCCGGAACCGCCTGGGCCGCGCTCTGGGTGTGCACCGACTGATCGTCAAAGAAAATCTGCGCTCCAAAGGCCTTTAAAAATTCTCTCTTCTCCAGTCCGCCCAGAAAAAATGCCTCGTCCACCCGGACATTCCACGCCCGCATGGTGCGGATAACCCTCTCATGGGCAGGGGCGCTGCGGGATGTGACAAGGGCCGTCCTGACAGGACAGTTCTCCGTGCCAAGCTCCCTCTGCAAATCCGAAAGCTTTTTTAAAAAGCTGGCAAAAGGGCCTTCCGCCAGGGGTTCGCTTGCATGCGCCTTCTCATTTTCCTCAAAAGCGTTCAGCCCTTTTTCCTGGAAGATTGCCTCGGACTCATCTGCAAATAAAACCGCATCTCCGTCAAAGGCAATGCGTATCTGTCCGGGCGCCAGGGGCGCAGCCACGAAGGAGGCGGCAGCGGATTCCACCGGCACAGACGCCGCCTGACAAGACGCGCCGGGCAAGGCCCGGCAGGGCGCTCCAGACAATGCACGGCAAGATGCGTCAGCTGATACCCGGCAGGACCCTCCAGGCAATGCACGGCAAGATGCGTCGGACAAGGGGATAATTTTGGAATCCCGTCTTGCTGCCGTTTTTTCCCGCTCCCCGCATTCCCCCGGACCCCCTGTACAGATGATGCCCGCGGCAATGCCGCTGTCGATGGCACTCTGTACATCCTCCTCACAGGCGGAGAGATATAAATCCGTGCCGAACGCCGCCAGGTAAGGCGCCAGAGACGCTCCGCTGGCCAGAACCGAACGGGTGATGGGCAGTCCGTAATGCGCGATGGTATTAAAGACCCGCAGAGACGTGTCCGGACTGTTATGGGACATGATGATGACTTCAATCAGATTCCTCTCCTCCACACACTCATTAAGCTGCAGAAGAGATTGAATCAGCCGAAATCCCGGTCCCGGCCTCAGAATCTCCTGCTCATGCTCCACCTGATATTGACAATACGCCTCCAGACCCCGGGTCTCAAAAATCTCATTCTCCACAGTCAGATCAAACAATGCCCTGGAGGATACTCCAATCACCATCTTCTGATTCATAACATATGCCATAAGCCGCTCCCTTCCGCTGATGCTTCCGCTTTCAACTGCCTGTGTCCGCATCTTAAAGGGAGCTTTCCTGATTCTGTCTATCTGATCCGGTGGCACTCGTACCGCTCACGGGTCAGCAGACAGGCCTTCAGCGCCTCGTACCGCTCCTCAACATCACCTTCATTGATTTCCACGTCGCAGGCAATCGCCATGGTGGTAATCATTTCATCGGTAATCCTGTGGTGCAGTCCCGCCAGGATATTCAGACGCTCTTCATACTCATCCGCATCCAGAAACTCCAGCAGCAGAGGGTCAAGAGCCGGCTCGCCCTCAGAGCATTCTTCCTGATTCCGCCCGGCCTGCGCCGCCGGGGCTGTGGAAGCCGATTCCGCTCTCTGCCTCTCCCCGTCGGCTCCCTGAAGTTCAAAGCGGAATTCCTGGGCTGCCTCCGGGTACTTTTCCCTGTCCACCCTGTCGGTAAACATGGAAAGAGGTCTGGCATAGGTCTTGAAGTCTCCGTACAGCGCCTGGTAGACTACAAGCTGCTCGCCTGTCTCCGTATGCTCCGCCACCGCCGTTATCTGATACAGATTCCCTTTAAAATGCTTGTAAATTTCATGTGGTTTCGGAATAAATGACATTTAGGGAACTCCTCTCTTATGAAAAATCTTAAGGAAAGTATACCCTAATTTGATGAAAATGTCATGTGATTCCTGTCAATCGGTAAAAAGAAATTTGTAGTAAAATGTACTGCTGCCGTCTTCAAAGGCAAAGGCCGCCAGTTCACGAGCCAGCGCCTCCCGCTCCGCCTCCTCCAGCCTGTCTATTTCCCTGTGATGGATCGTGACCGTATACGTCCGGCTGCCGTTCCCCTCCACCACCCGGGTCAGCATCACGCCGCTGTTGTCAAAGCCGCTGCGGTTCAGCCAGGCCCTGGTGTCCTTTACCAGCTGCTCCTCCTTTTCCCGGTAACAGCCTTCCGGCTCCGCGCCGCTTAAGTCTGCCCCGCACAGTACCGTTCCCGCAAAGGAAAGAGCCGCAACCGATACCAGTATGACCGTCGCAGCCCAAAACCGAAAACTGCCTGCTTCTCTCTTCATTTTACCGCCTCCTGATTAAAACAGAATTTTCTGTCAATGATTTTACAGGCATATCATATGAAATTTAAAGTCCAATAAAACTCTCTTAAACACAGTCAGCCTGTAAAAGGTTACTGTTCAGACCCCGGCCAAAAGGGTCATCTCGTAACCACATTTTTATTAACATCTGCAAAGCGGTAAATCAAATTTTCCAAATTCAGTCGCCCCCACCCGTAAAACGGGTGGCTCGGGACGCGGGCTATAAGCCCGCAC
>JAMPFR010000097.1 GCA_023664365.1 Acetatifactor muris
CCATGGTAACGCCCATCTCCCGCTGCTCCAGAGACTCGCCGCAGCAGAGAATGGGGGTCAGTCCCGCCTCGATAGCCTTTTTCACCTTTTTGTTGAGCAGGGCGTCGTCCTCCTTAAAATAATCCCTTCTCTCGGAGTGACCGATAATCACATACTTTACGCCTGCGTCCTTCAGCATTGCCGCGGAAATCTCGCCGGTGTACGCACCTTTCTCCTCAAAGTACATATTCTCGGCGCCAACTGCCACATTTGTACCCTTTACCGCCTCTACCACGGGCACAATGTCAATGGCAGGCACACAATACACTACATCCGCCTCGTCGGTCTTTACCAGATCCTTCAGCTCAGCGCACAGCTTCACAGCTTCACCGGGCGTCATGTTCATCTTCCAGTTGCCTGCTATAATCTTTCTTCTTGCCATTTTCTTCTATTCCCTTCTTCTTTAAATTCATAAGGAGCCCCAACAGCAGCGACACTGCTCCCGCCGCGCCCAAAACCTGCATGGGCTTTTCGTAAAGTCCCACTGCCAGACAGCTTCCCGCTCCCGCGCCTACGCCATAGATGACAGGCAGTTTCGCATTTTCGGGACAGCCCCCGCTTACATGGTTCTTAACACCCTGATACTCTGTTCCGTCCCATTCATGATAGTACCGGATGACCGTATACCCCGACTCGGTCCGCACCACCCGGCCCTCTGTCACCGCCACCATCCCGGCAATGGTAAAAGTCTTTGCACCGGATTCCTCCAATGCACTTACCACCTGCCGGGAACCGATTAAATACAGCATATAAACAGTACACAAAAGACACAGAGCGAACCCCGCTGTCCGCAAAACACCCGAAACCTTATCTGCCATGGCCTCCCCGCTTTCTTGAAGAATGCCGGAGGCATTCTTAGATTTTCTTCAGGCCTTGTCATCTGCGGCCGCCACCCGCGGTGTCGCGGGACGAAGGCAGTCTCCTATTTATCGTCTGCTGCCGCGACACCGGGCAGCACCTTACCCTCCAGGAACTCCAGAGATGCGCCGCCGCCTGTGGAGATGTGGCTCATCTTGTCGCCGAAGCCCAACTGGTTCACTGCCGCTGCGGAATCACCGCCGCCGATAATGGTGGTAGCGTCGGTCTCAGCCAGAGCCTTTGCAACTGCAATGGTGCCTGCTGCCAGCGTCGGGTTCTCAAACACGCCCATAGGCCCGTTCCACACTACGGTCTTTGCCGACTTGACGGCATCCGCAAAGAGCGCCTGGGTCTTGGGACCGATATCCAGTCCTTCCATATCGGAGGGAATCTTGTCGGAGTCTACATAGGAAACCTCTACAGGCCCGTCAATGGGATTAGGGAAGCCTGCCGCAATGGTGGTATCAACGGGCAGAAGGAGCTTCTTGCCAAGCTTCTCCGCCTTATCCATCATCTCCTTGCAGTAGTCGATTTTCTCATCGTCAACCAGAGAGTTGCCCACTTCCATACCCTGAGCCTTTAAGAAGGTGTAAGCCATACCGCCGCCGATAATCAGGGTATCACACTTCTCCAACAGATTGGAAATAACGTTCAGCTTGTCTGCAACCTTTGCCCCGCCCAGGATTGCCACGAAAGGCCTTACGGGATTCTCCACCGCGTTGCCCAGGAAGTTGATCTCCTTCTGCATCAGATAGCCTACCACGTTCTCGCCGCCCTTTGCGGTGATGCACCTGGTAACACCCTCCACGGAAGCATGGGCTCTGTGGGAGGAGCCGAAAGCGTCGCATACATATAAATCAGCCAGATCAGCCAGCTCCTTGGAGAACTGCTCGCCGTTCTTAGTCTCCTCAGTGCCGCGGAAGCGGGTGTTCTGAAGCAGAACCACATCCCCCTCCTTCATGGCTTCCACTGCCTTGGTTGCCGCCTCGCCGGTCACATTGTAATCAGATACAAATACCACCTCTTTGCCCAGCTTCTCGGACAGTCTCTTTGCCACGGGAGCCAGAGACTCCTTCTCATTAGGGCCTTCCTTCACCTTGCCCAGATGGGAGCAGAGAATCACTTTGCCGCCGTCCTTTATCAGCTTCTGGATAGTGGGCAGAGCCGCCACGATTCTGGTCTCATCAGTAATCTCGCCATTTTTTAAAGGCACGTTAAAATCGCACCTCACCAGAACTCTTTTTCCCTTTGCGTTGATGTCATCAACGGATTTCTTGTTCAATCCCATTTCATTAACCTCCATTTGATCAATTTGATATTTACGCGCCGAACACCTGTCAACCCTGCTGAGAAATTTCCCCCGGCGTCCGTGTGCAACAATAGAATTCACGCTTCGCGAAAATTCTATTGTCATGAAAAAATAAGGGCCCGGTCCAAAGACCGGACCCCCAAAGGTCACTTCTTAACAGCTTAGCCCAGCTCGCTGAAATACTTGATGGTACGAACCATCTGAGAGGTGTAGCTGTTCTCGTTGTCATACCAGGAAACAACCTGTACCTGGGTATTGCCGTCCTCCATGGGAGCTACCATGGTCTGGGTTGCATCAAACAGGGAACCGTAGGTCATACCGATTACATCGGAGGATACGATTTCATCGGTGTTGTATCCGTAAGACTCGGTCTGAGCTGCCTTCATGGCGTCATTAATCTGCTCCTTGGTAACCTTGCCCTTCACAACCGCTACCAGAATGGTGGTGGAACCGGTGGGGGTAGGAACACGCTGTGCAGAGCCGATAAGCTTGCCGTTCAGTTCGGGAATAACCAGGCCGATTGCCTTTGCAGCGCCGGTGGAGTTGGGAACAATGTTCTGCGCGCCTGCACGGCTTCTTCTCTTGTCACCCTTCCTCTGAGGTCCGTCAAGGATCATCTGGTCGCCGGTGTAAGCATGAACGGTAGTCATAATACCGGACTGGATGGGCGCCAGGTCATTCAGAGCCTTTGCCATGGGCGCGAGGCAGTTGGTGGTACAGGAAGCAGCGGAGATAACGGTATCTTCGGGCTTCAGTGTCTCGTGGTTTACATTGTATACGATGGTAGGAAGGTCATTTCCTGCAGGAGCAGAGATAACAACCTTGCGGGCGCCGGCATTGATGTGAGCCATGGACTTCTCCTTGGAGGTGTAGAAACCGGTACACTCCAGAACAACGTCTACCTTCAGCTCACCCCAGGGAAGCTTGGATGCATCCGCTTCCTTGTAGATGGTGATCTTCTTGCCGTTTACGGTGATGGAATCCTCACCGGCCTCAACCTTGTCGGCATACTTATATCTGCCCTGTGCGGTGTCATACTTCAGCAGATGCGCCAGCATCTCGGGGCTTGTCAAATCGTTGATAGCCACTACCTCGTACCCTTCCGCATCAAACATCTGTCTGAATGCCAGACGGCCAATACGGCCAAAACCATTGATTGCTACTCTTACTGCCATGTTAGTGTCCTCCTGAAATTTTAATAATAAAATTATATCCTTCTGCCAACCTGTCCCATCTCTGGAGATAATCGCCAGATTGACAAAATTTTGTCAGCAATGATATTTTACCTAATTTCTTCTGATAATTCAAGATGTAAATGAAAAATAATTGCTCCTGTCCATAAAATTTACACTTTGTTTAGATATTATGCTATACTTTATACGGATAGTGTACTATACTGCCGCGGGACAGTGCCGACAAAAGCGCCTCCTGTAAAACCAAAACACACAGTGGCGGCAATCTGCCGACGAAAGGAGCCATTATGCCAATTACAGCCGACTGTCATCTGCACTCTTCCTTCTCCGGGGACTCGGAGGCTTCCATGGAGGAGATGGTTCTGAAGGGTATCTCTCTCGGCCTGAAGACCATGTGCTTCACGGAGCACCAGGACATAGACTATCCGGATTCTCCTGAGGGACCCGGCAGCATTTTCCTGCTGAACACAGATTCTTACCTCTATGACCTGGCCCGGCTGAAAGAGAAATACCGGGATAAGATCCGTCTGCTCTTCGGGGTGGAGCTGGGACTGCAGCCCGAAGTTCTGCGTAAAAACGCCGTGTATGCCAAATCCTACGAATTTGATTTCATCATCGGCTCCTCCCACATCTGCCATGGAAAAGACCCCTACTATCCCGCTTTTTACGAGGGCCGGAGCGAAGAAGAAGCTTACCGGGAATACTTTACCTCCATTTCGGAAAATGTGAAAAAGTTTTCCAATTTCGACGTCTACGGGCATCTGGACTATGTAGTCCGGTATGGCCCGGACAGGGACAGGAATTACTGCTATGCAGAATATCAGGATATTCTTGATGAAATTCTGGAAACACTGCTGGAAAAGGGAAAGGGAATTGAACTCAATACCGGCGGCATAGAAAAAGGGATGAAAGAATTTCATCCCTGTACGGATATTTTAAGGCGTTACCGGCAGCTTGGAGGAGAGATCATCACCATCGGCAGCGACGCCCATGACGTTTCCCATATTGCCGGATATTTTCCTCGGGCTGCTGAAGTCCTGCAGTCCTGCGGCTTCCGGTACTATACCGTGTTCCAAAACCGAACCCCGGAATTTATACGGCTGTAAAAAGCGCCGCAGCTTACCGCGTAGAAGAATCCAAAATCTTCATTCCGTTCACACTTCGCAGAGCACCACTACCAGCTTCGGCGTGGTCTGGGCAGGGATGCTGCGGGTAGAGCTTTCATAGACCACCACCAGATTGTGGTTGGCAGGACTTCCCTGAAAATACTGGTTATTGGTGGTACGCACATCTACGGAACCATCCATATTCAGCTGCAGTGTCTGATCCTCATTCACCATGGACATATTGTAATAGCCCACGTTCACCATCCGCTCCGTCTTCTCCCGGGCCGCTGCCACTGCATTGTACTGGGGCGGATAAATCAGCGGCATGGGCGCGTCCGCCGCATACCAGAAGGTACACATCATCCCCACGGACAGGGTTTCAAAGTCCACCACATAGGTGGCAGGCGTCATGATAAAATTCACCGTATTGCCGTCCGTGTCCTCCAAGGTAACAAAAATCATGCACCCGTTTGCCCTGCGGCTGCCGATTCTTGTAGGCACCATATCCACAATCGTTCCCGTCACAGAACCGAAACGGTTCCTTCTCTCCGGCATTCTTCCTCCGAAATTAAAATCCATCTCTTATCTCCCTGCTGTATGCTTTCATTATCCTAATATATGCTCCGGCGCACAAATCGTGCCTTCTGCTTCCCGTCTCCGTTTCCTGCTTCCTATCCCGTTTCCCGCTTTCCGTCTCCGTTTCCTGCCTCCTATCCCGTTTCCCGCTTTCCGTCTCTGTTTCCTGCTTTCCATCTCCGCTTTCTGCTTCCCATATCGCCCGTCACCCACGCAGCATCCCCGGTATGCTCCGCCCTGACTGCCCTGATCCGGACAAGCCGGAACCAAAATTTTGCCTTGCCGCAGATGGGGATTCAGGCAGCAGGGCAGCAATCTCGACTATGCTTCCTTCACAATATAGTGCCGCCTCCCAGAACATATTCCCCGTCGTAAAAGACCGCCGCCTGCCCCGGCGCAGCCGCCCGGACAGGTCTTTCAAAGGTGCATCTTATTCTGCCTTCATCCGCTTTTTCGATCCTACAGTACTCCCCCTGGTGATTGTAACGGATTTTCGCCTTCACCCGGCAGGGTTCCCGGATATCCTCCACGGACATAAAGTTCACATTTCCGCAAAGCACTTCCTGTACCATTAAATCCTCGTTTTCCCCGATCACCACCTCATTTGTCTCCGGCCGGATTTCCGTGACAAAGACCCGCTCTCCCATGGGCAGTCCAAGGCCTCTCCGCTGCCCCAGGGTATAGTGGGTAATGCCTTTGTGCCTTCCTAACACTTTCCCCTCCCGGGTCACAAAATTTCCCGGGCCCGGCACACGGCCTTCCGCTTCCCGGTCAATCCATCCGGCATAGTCCCCATCCGGCACAAAACAGATTTCCTGGCTGTCCGGCTTGTGGGCCACAGGAAGTCCCGCCCTGTCCGCAATCTCCCGGATTTGCTCCTTGGTATACTCTCCTACCGGCATCAGTGTGTGGGCCAGCTGCTCCTGGGTCAGATTGTAGAGGGCATAGGTCTGATCCTTTTTTGCCGTCACCGACTGCCGCAGGGCAAGACGGCCTCCCGGCAGCCTGTCAATCCTGGCATAATGTCCTGTGGCAATGTAATCCGCGCCCGTTTCCAGACTGCGCTTCAGCAGCGCCTCCCACTTGACGTATCGGTTGCAGGCAATGCAGGGATTGGGCGTGCGCCCTGCCAGATATTCCTCCACAAAATAATCTGTCACATGGCATTTAAACTCCCGTCTGAAATTCATGACATAATGGGGAATGTCCAGCACTTCAGCCACCCGCCGCGCGTCCTCCACTGCGGACAGGCCGCAGCAGCCTCCGTTCTCCGCCATTGTCTCCTCCGGCTCCTCCGGCCAGATCTGCATGGTAACGCCGATGACTTCATAGCCCTGTTCCTTTAAAAGGTAAGCCGCCACAGAGGAATCCACTCCCCCGGACATACCCACTGTCACTTTTTCCTTCATCCTGCCCTCCATTCCGTTCACACTTACTATACGATATTTTTCTCCAAAACACAATCGGATTCGGGCAGCTCCTTCAGTTCATCCGCCGCACAATCTTATAATATGTGCCGGAAGTCCGCTTATAGCACACAGCATACACAAGGGCGAACACCCCGCAGATTACCGCCGTGCATAGCACCATCACTTTTGTCTCATAATTTTGAATCGCACCCATCATCATCACCACCATATTCATGCCAATAACCGTATGAAGTACCGCACCTGCCAGAGGTAATGCGAACACCAGACGGATTTGCTTTTTAATCGTTTTACGAATTTCCTCATCACTCATTCCCACCTTCTGCATAATCTCAAAATTTTTCTGATCCTCAATACCTTCCGTAATCTGCTTATAATACATGATAATCAACAGGCAGATCAGGAAAATGCTCCCAAAGAAAATGCCGATAAACATCAGCCCGCCGTACATACTTTCCGTAGCTGCAATATCTTCCCGGTAATCCCCGCAGCCTGCATAGCCTGCCGTCCCCTCCAGAGCGGTCTTTGCCGCTTCCGCAAAAGCGTCAATGGCAGCCTCCTCTCCCCTGGGAGTGCAGGACATGGAAAATGCCTTCTGCGCTTCTCCCATTCCAAATACCGCCGCAGCCTGGCTCCGCTCCTCCTGCGTTGCAAACACAATCAGGTAATCCCCTCTCACCCTGGCGTCACGGGCCTTTTTCGCCACAGGACACTGAAGCAGCTCTTCCTTTATCCGCCAGCTGTTTTCTCCTATAAAAACAGTATCCTTTCCGAAATCTGCGCCGGTGGAATAAATAAGGACCTCCCCTTCCGCCAGACTTACCTCACTTTGCTCCATGCGGCCGTACTCTTCCCGGGTCATCATGATAATATTGCAGCAACTGCTGAAATTTGCTTTCTCTTCCTCCTGCACAGGCCGAAACAAACTGCCGTCCATATACGCATTCCGCACTGTCACATCCGTCCGCCCCAGGTAATCGGTAAGTTCCACACCGTTTTCCGCCCCGGCCTTTTCCAGCGCCGCCTTCAGCGCCTCCTCATCCTGCTCCCCGGTCCAGAACATACTAAAGGTTCTTGGATAAGAAAAGGATGTAATGGAATCAATACTTAAGCCCAGGCTGATAGTACAAATGGCCGTGATAATGGACATGGTAGCAAAAATACAGATGTTGGAAAGGCTTGCTGCGTTCTTTTTCATCCGGTACAGCATACCGGATACCGTGACAAAATTCTCCGCCCGATAGTAATAGTTTTTCCTCTTTTTCAGGTGCCGCAGCAGGGCAACACTCCCGGATGTAAACAGAAAATAAGTTCCCAGGATCACCAGAAAAATAGCCAGGAAAAAATTGTTGAAAATCCAGCCGTTCAGCTTTGCCGTAATTGCAAGATAATAGCCGGCGCCCAGCGCCAGAAGCCCGATCATGCTCCACAGCCCTATGGCCTTCGGCTCCTTCTCGCCTTTTCTGGAACCGGTCATCAACTCCACAGGCCGGGCTTTTCCCACCTGCACCAGGTTTACAAAAAGGTTCAGCGCCGAAATAAAAGCATAAAACAACATTGTATCCAAAACTGCTTTTGGACTTATGGAAAACGCCACGTCTACCGGCAGCTTTGCCAGATTAAGAAGCAGGAGAAAGAGCAGTCTGGAAAACAGCAGGCCTGCCATAATTGCCGCCGCCATAACCACCACATACACCGCAAGACTTTCCCACAGCATCATAATTCCGATGTGCTTTTTCTCCATTCCCAGAATACTGTACAGCCCCAGCTCCTGCTTCCTTCGCTTGATAAGAAAGCTGTTGGTGTAATAAAGGAAGGGCACCATGATAAGCCCCAGCAACACAAAGCCGATTTCCAGAAATACAATGGCATAGACCGCTTTGGGAAGCGTCCACATTACATTATTCTGCATGATCAGATCAAATACAAAATAGGTGAACATGGCAAAAATGCTCACACCGATATATGGAAAATAAGTAGAACCGTTTTTTCGGATATTATTTGCCGCCATCCGGGGCAGAAGAGACAATCTTTTACGCATGGCTTACCGCCTCCTCTCCCTCTGCCTGCAGTTCCCCTGTACGGTCAAAATATTCGCCTGACTTTGCCGTCTGCAGAATAGTCAGGGTATCTGAAATCTTTCTGTACATCTCATCATCGCTTAAGTCTCCCCTGTAAATCTGGTTAAAAACGCACCCGTCCTTAATGAACATAACCCTGCCTGCCCTGCTGGCCGCCTGAATGCTGTGGGTTACCATGAGAATGGTCTGGCCTCCCTCGTTCACCTCCGCAAAAATCCGCAGAAGCCTGTCTGAAGCCTTGGAGTCCAGCGCCCCCGTAGGCTCGTCCGCCAGCAGTATCTGGGGATTTGTAATAAGCGCCCTTGCTACTGCCGCGCGCTGCCGCTGGCCGCCTGAAACCTCATAGGGATATTTCCCCAGAATATCCCGGATACCCAGTTTCCCTGCCAGGGACTCCAGGCGCTTTTCCATCTCTCCCACCTTACAGCCTGCCAGCACCAGAGGCAGGAAGATATTATCCTTTAAAGACAGGGAATCCAACAGATTAAAGTCCTGAAACACAAACCCCAGATTATCCCTGCGAAAGGCGCACAGCTCTTTCTGTCTGATATCCGCCATATTCTTTCCCGCCAGGATGACCTGGCCTCCTGTGGGCTTGTCCAGAGACGCCATGATGTTTAAGAGAGTGGTCTTGCCGGATCCTGATTCCCCCATGATTGCCACATACTCGCCCTGCTCCACTGTGAAATTCACATCCTCCAGCGCCTGTACCTTATTGCCGCCCAGCCGTGTGGTATATACTTTTTTCAAATTTTTTACTTCCAAAAGCGCCATAGTTCCTCCATTCCGCGCCTGGCCCTGCGCACTTGGCCCTGCGTGTCTTTCCTTAATTGTATTATTGTGTCGCGTCCGCAGTACAATAATACAACAAGAGGAAATGCTTTGCAATCGAATTACATTACATTTCCTCCGGTAATCTTACAATTGTGTAAGGTTTATGGCAGTCTGTATGCCTCTGAGCTGTACAATTACCATGCCGCACTATTGGCATAATTCTCCATTCGCCTATGTTGTAGTTTAGTATATCAACATTAGTTCTTCTTGTAAACTTAGGAAAGAACCAATTTCTGCTTGACTTTTTATTTGCAGACTTTTCGGAAAAGTGTTCCCACTGTTATTTTCCAAAATTTCCATGAATAATCATACATTCCTTGATTTTCTACGCAACTCTGCAAACATGAATTTGTTGTGCAGATTACTTTATCGTTTCTTAATATACAAGACAAATTGTACAACCGCATTGAATGTGCTAAGAGCAAAACTAAAACCAAAAAGTGCGGTTGCAACATCATGTGTACTACTTGCCATTCCTATTATCCAACATAATGACGCAATCGTGAAAGAAATTGCAGGTACCAGATGCAAATTTTTCTTTTTCAAAAACGAGGCTTCTGTTTCTTCGGTTACAATTTTAGCTGCAAGAATATCACTATCGTTTTCATAATCATCATTCAGCAGATAATCTGTTGTAACATGAAACAGTTTACTAATCTGCAATATGTTTTGTGCATCGGGCAGTGCGGTTCCATTTTCCCAGCGGCTGATTGCCTGTCGTGATATATTCAATTTTTCTGCGAAATCTTCTTGCGACCAACCATTCGCTTTTCTATGTTTGATGATTTTATCTGGCAGGTCCATAATGAAATCCTCCTTCGATTTGATGTTTGGTGATTTCATTGTAGCAAAAACCACTTCCAACTACCACCACATCAGCTTTACAATTCCGCAACATGACTTTACAGATTGCCAAATCCCTGTTTCCCATATCTTCCACTTTTATTACAATTTCCGCAGGAACGGATAGTACACAAGGGAGGCTAAGCGGGAAACTACATTCCTAAAAAAAGAGTTTTCCCATAACCACTTTTGGGAAAATTCATCCATTATTGCAATTTTTTCAATTTCATTATGTAATTCTGTTTCAAAACATTGGATATCAGCAAAAAACAACATACCAAATGATTCCTCGCCATCAAAATTATCTGGTTTTGTAACAGAATATACACAAACAGGTTTTATATCAAATTCCAGGGCACCGATTTCCTCATATAGCTCCCGCTTTGCTGTATCCACAATATTTTCCCGTTTTCCATCCGAAAACTGTTCCCTGTGGCCTCCGGGGATTTTCCATGTATCCCTGTCCTTATGTTTGCAGAAGACGTATTTAT
>JAMPFR010000098.1 GCA_023664365.1 Acetatifactor muris
CCATCAGCAGCAGCTTTACCGCCGACGTCCCCAAATCAATCCCTATGTACAGCATTGCAGCCCTCCCGTTTTACGTCTCTTACTTACTATCCATGATACTTGCTGTGAGAAAAAAAATCAAGCCGTATCTTTCTTTTGTCCCCACCTGTTCCGAAACCGGCGGCCCAAAACCCGTCTCATTCGCTTTCTCTGCAGTAATAGCTTAAATACTGTTCTCTCAAGACTTTATAAGTGCCCCGGGGCAAATAAATCCGCGTTCCGTTATCCATATGGACCTCTTTTGCATTCAGGCTGCCGATATACCCCAGATTGACGATAAAGGCCACACCCACCCTCACAAACTCCTGATATTGCGAAAGCTGCCCGTAAAGCTCCGTCATGGTCATTCGCAGCACACACCGCTTGCCGTCGGCAAGGTACAGGCATTGTGTTTTCCCCTGCGCCTCACAATATATGATGTCATTTACGGATACTCTTGCAATCCTTCCCTCAATTTTCAGCAGAATATATTTTTTCCGATCCTCCTCCGCATTTTCCAACAGACTGTTAAGCACGGAAAACAATCTGTCTTCCGATACCGGCTTTACCATATACTGCAGCGCGTCCACGTCAAAGGCTTCCAATGCGTATTCCCGGGACGTGGTAAGAAAGACAAGCTTTCCCTTATAATTCATACCTCGGAGCACCCTGGCTGCTTCCACGCCTGCCGGACAGGCATTTTGCCCCTTATCCCGCATATAGATATCCATAAATATCAAATCCGGCACATAACTCCCCTTTTCAACCAGGCCAAGCAGTTCCTCCGCACTTTCAAAGCTCCGGACGGCAAGCTCCGAACCGAGATATTTTTTCTCATAGTCATTCAGCAGCTTTTCCGTTTTCTCCAGCTCTGCCGGTTCGTCATCACAGAGCGCTATCAGATACATAAATCTTCCCCCTCTTTCCCGGCTATAAATCCGACGGAATGTTCATGAGCAGCCTGAAGACAAACACTCCGTCATCATTTTTAAAATCATATTCCCCATCATACTTTTCCGCCGTCTTTATAATGCTTGAGACGCCGATTCCGCCCGTAAATTCCGCCTTGGGCTGCCCGTTCTTCATTTCTGTCTCCGCTCTGCAGGTATTGATGCAGGAAATAATCAGTTTATTTCTTCTTTTTTTAATCATCAAATGGATAAAACACTCCCGCTCCCCGGAATGCCGCTTTGCCTCCACGCAGGCATAAATGGCATTTTCGTAAGCATTTGCAAGAATGGCCACCAGATCGATACTGGGGATTGCAATCTCCCTGCCAATCTCAATGTCAAGGCTGACTTGAATCTGCTCCTGCCTTGCTTTTTCGGTATATGCCGAAAGAATATTGTTGACCGCGGTGTTGGCGCATATCACCTCCGGTATGCTCTGATCCGCTTCCTTATCATATTCCTTCAGATATTGCAGCAGTTCTTCCTTCTGGCCCCGGCGCACATATTCCGCTATGACCGCATTGTGATGCCTTACATCGTGGCGCAGTCTTTTTCCTGATTCCACGGATTCCTCCAGAATCTCCACCTGGCGCTCCAGAAGCCGGTGATTCATTTGTATCAACTGGTTTTCCTTCTCGTACTCCTTTTCTATGCCGATATGACGATAAAGCCGGAACACCAGAAGCTGCAGCGCACCCGTCAGCACAAAATTCACCACAATCTGATAAATACGGAATGGCGTTGCTTCCCGGATATTCGCATTTAAGATAAACCCGATTCCCAGGAGAATGCAGATAACCATTGCGGCAACGCTGAACCTGTCTACCTCTTTCTCCACATAATCACTGAATCCCTTCATAGCGCCTTTCAGCTTTTTTTCCATGAAAAAGGCCATGAGCAGAATCAGCACAATGCGCGTAATGATGTCCGCCCATACATTTCTGTTAAAAAAGAGAATCGAAACCTCCAGCCCGCTGACAAGGAAGACCGCCAGCAGGTAAAAGGTCAGCGCCAGCTTATAGATAGACAGATAAACGGAATCACTGCTCATGAACAGGGCAAATACCGCAAAGCACATATACATCGCAAAGGCCACAATCCGCACACAGCTTTCCCAGTCCGCCACATACCAGATGCAGGCGGCAGTAAGCAGCACCCCGCTGAAGCAGCCGTAGCAGATAATTGTCTTCTTCCTGTCAAACCGCGGCTCGCTCATTCCGGAAAACAGTACAATCACGCCTGCAAGGCTTATGGCAAACCGGAGAAATGCTATTATTACAGAACCGCCCAACATACCATGTACCTCCCTTTTCCGGTGTTCTCCGGTATTTCCCGATAATTCCCGGTACCGATCATATAATAATTTAATACGCCCTGTGCGTATTTCTTCATATATCAGAATACCATAGAACCGCCTCATCAACAGCCCTGATACCCAAAAGCAGGTACTCGAACACAGCAGAAGTCTGAGCTTCCGCTAAAGCAGTCTTACAAGGACGCACCAATATCCTCCAGCAAGCTCTTAAGCAGGTTTTCCTGATAAGCCGCCACCCGCTTTTCTTTCATACAGGCAGCGGTTTTCTGCAGTATCGGGTTACATATGTTCTCCAGTCTGGCCATACCTGTCGTCCCAATGCTTTCCCCCGAAAGACTGCCCGCATAATCCTCGGGCGACATCCTCCAGATTCGAATTCGATCTCCGAATTTCTGCCACAATCTGTCCGCTATGCCAAGCCCGTCCGGATCCATGTCACCGCTGTAATAAATTTCCGCGCCGGAATCCAGAATAAAGGAAAGCAAGTCCAATGCAGCCGCACGGAGCTGTCCTGATGTACACATTAGGGTCAGTTCCTTCCCTTTTTCCAGAAGATAGCTGAATACCATCTCATTTTCCACCACATACACTCTGTCCCCTGCCGCCTTTACGCCGGTCGTTCCCTGCAGATTCTCCATGGTAATGACACATGGCTCCCTTCGTGCGCAGAAAGCCTCATAGGCCGGATGCCAGCCTTCCTTCGTCCGCAGGTGCAGACCATATACATGCACCATGGAAGATATGTTATCCGGCACGATCCCCACACCCAGCAGAAGTTCTCTCCATTGATGGGCGTTTTCCGGAAACCCGGCCTTTTCAAGATAACAGATTCCGTGAACCAAAAGCTGTCCCGCGGAGGCGCCACGGTCAAAATAATGGGGATTGCCGGAGATGTCTGCGGCAAATACTGCCAGAGGGCTTTCATTTCCCATGGTCTTTGCCTCTTCCAGCTTTACAAGGGCCTTCCCCACATTTTCAGCCAGGATTCGGGCCTGCATGCGGTCTCTTCCGTATTCCCTGAGCAGCAGCTGGTACCCGTACCTTTTATGCGCCTCCATGTCCCGAAGCCAGGTAATTGCCGACGAGTTCCAATCAGAGGCCGCACTCTCCTGCTGCAAAAAATAATCGCCGAGCTCCTTCCAAAATCTGCTCTTCTCCTGTTGCTCCTCCGCCTTTTGCCCTTGATTGGTGGAAAGCGCTTCGCCAAAGTACGCTTCCAGCACATCCTTTATCTCCACCGGGGCAAACCTGGTCTTCTGCAGCCCCTGTTCAAACTCCTTAACGGAAAAACAAATCGTCTCGTCATAAAACACTTTTCCCAAGATTCCGCCGATCATACGGCGTTCCTCCGGGGAAGTATCCCTTATCGTAATCTGCCCGGCTGCTCTTCCGTAGGAGCGCCACTTCTTCCGCAGCTCCCGAAAGCATCTTTCCGCTTCCTTCAGCCCCTTAAAATACGCCGCGCATTCTCTGCTATTGCTCATCCAATATCCTCTCATTCCCGTTCCATATATATCGAATGGCCGAAACAATCTGTGAATTCTGAGGTCTTAAAAGCTCCGCGATCCGAAGCCCTCTGACTGTCTCAAAGCAGCCCCACAGTGACTGGGAATTCATGATGTAGTCAAAATCAAGCTTATGAACCAGTTCAAACATACTGCTGATATTTTTATCGTCCACTCCCGCAAACGCCTCGTCCAACGCAATCATGCGGGGATGATCCTCGTTGTCCGCCTTCTGGTACTGTGCGTTCACTGCCGCAAAAAGAGGAACATACATGGACATTGCCTTCTCACCGCCGCTAAAACGGTTGAAGGCCGCATTAGTCAAGGGCTTCCGCTGCTCCCCGCCACGCCGGAAAAACATCTGAAATTCAAACCATTTCCGATAATCCAGCGCATCTCTTACCAGATCCATATAATTAATAACCGTGTCGGCTTCCTCCAGGCGCTGCTTTTCCATGCGTATTTTGCTGCGAAAATGCGCTGCAACCTTTTCAATGTCCTCCACCGTCAGAAGCGCCCTGTCGCGAAGCAGGATCTTTTCCAGCTCTGTGGTATCCAGCTCTCCATCGTTTTCCGCTCCCCGAGGCTTCCAGTCCAGTGAAAAGCTCAGTCCCATGGAAGTATCTATTTCCTGCATCAGCTTTGACATATCGGAAACCCACTTCCTGCTCTCCGCAATCCGATCCGTCAACTGCTGGCTGATAGTCTGGGATAAAATATCTTCAAACAGCTCTCTGTCCTTTCTCTGAATCAAAAGCTCCGTTTCCTCAATGGCCGCTTTCAATATCCCGTAAAACTCCTCCAGATATACCTTCTTGCCGTTCCACACAGATACGATGCGTACACGCTGCCGCAGCACACTGCCTGTATCTGCCATTCCCGCAAATTCCTCCGGCGTTCCAAAGCAATCCTCCAGAGCCGTTCCATAGCTTGTCAGACTGCCGTTATGCTGCTGGTAAACCTTATACAGGGATTGGAGAAGATCCCCGGGTTCTCTTGTCCTGTCACTTTCCCGAAGCGAACCTGCCGCTTCCCCTGCACAATCTGCCAGGGTGCGGTTTCCTCTTTCAAAAACCAGCTTTAAGGAAAGCTCCTCCTCAAAATAGCTTCTAAGGCAGGTCTCCTCACCAATAGCCTGCTGCAGCCGCTCTTTTTGCTTCGGCTCAGACTCCAGCAAAGCGCGCCGTCTCTCATCCAGGCGCACCAGTGTTTCCTTCAGTTCGCCACATTCCGCCGTCATATCTGCCAGCTCTGCCTTTATCTGTTTCAGGCGGTTTGCCTTTTCTACAATGTCCGGGCGATTCAGATACTCCTCATGCTGTCGAATCTGAATTTCATACTCTCTTACCCTGATGCCGTAGCTGCGTTTTTCCGCAAAGGCATCGTCCAGATCCTGCTCGCCGCGGACAATCTGATCCTCTTTATCCTTGCAATTATATCGTGCCGCATCTATCTGCCGCAGTTCCTCCCGGATCTCCTGCCAGATACGCCGATACTCCTCCAATGCGTCATATGCCGCATCATAAGCCGCTCTCGTCCTTCCATAAGGAAAAGGTTTGCACTGCTGCAGCACCGCCTGGTATTGCCGGTTTTTCTTCTGCAGCAGTTCCTGCTCCCGTTTTTCTCTTTTATCCCACTCCTCGCTTATCACCTGCAGTTTCAGAGCGCATTCCTTCTCCCTGTCCAAGGCGGTATTAATACCGGAAAATCCCGGCAGCTTCTGATATTCCTGCCAAAGCTTCTCTATACGCAGATTTATCTGTGTGATCTCGTTCCCGATCGCAGATACCTCTGCGTTAAGTTCACTGATCCTTCCCCGCAGCTCCAGAAGTCTCTGTTCTCTCCGCCTCTTTCTTGCCAGCCGCCCGACATATTCCGCTTCTCCCGCTTTATCCGCCCTGCCGGCTAATATACCCTGTCTGAAGCCACCGTCTCTTCCGAGATAAATCCCCTGTTCCTTTCCGGCCTTCTCATAAATATTGCTTAAGATTCCGACAACCGCTTCCTGCAGCCCGGCCTCCAGGTCTTCACTGACCACCAGACCGGAAAAATCGGAAGTCCCTCTTTCATTCACATATAAAACCGTGTCCAGAAATGCAGGACATCTTTCCCGAATCTTTTGCACATCCCCTGCCGATACCACCAGGGCGTCCAAAATTCCCATCTGCTGCAGCTGCGCTTCAAGCCGCGCACAGGACGTCCCGTCCAGCGCATCCGAAAATTCCACTGCCCGGTAAAACGGAACCGCCGCAATCCCCGCCTCCCGCAGGGCATTTCTGGAAGCCTCCGCGTTCTTATTCCTCTCAGGCTCCAGTTCTCCCTGACTTTCTATCCGCGCAAGCTCCTCTTCAACCTGATTCAGCCCCTCCCGCAGCGTTTTCAGCTCCTGCTCTCTGTCCCCCCTTACATTGAGCAGCTCCTGACGCTGTATCTCATAATCCGCCCGCAGCAATTGCTGCAGAACCCCCGCGTCCTCAACGGATCGGTATTGTCGAATCTTCTCTTCCAGTTCCCCAAGCAATGCCTCCGCCGGACGCCACTCCGCAGATTCCTTTTTCACTTCAAAGACATCTGAGATCCACTGATCCATGGAAGCAATCACCTGCTCTCCTGCTTCGTCCAAATCCTGCTGCCCCCGGAGTTTTTGCGCTTTCAGCTGTTCCAGCTCCCGGGCAAGCTCATCATACTGCCCGGAAAGCTCTTCGTACTGCCGAATCACTCTTATACACTCCTCCAGCTGCCGTTTCAGCATTTCTATCTCTTTGGAGAGTTCTTCCGTCTGCGCATAGTTTTCGGTTCCTATCAGCTGAAGTACCTTCTCATGCTGATTCCACTGCAAAATTTCCTGCTGCTCCTCCAGCTCCGCTTTATCCTCCTTAAGTCTCTGCTTTCCCAGCTCCAGGCGCTCCCGGAGCTTTTTCAACTGCTGATCCGCTATGCGGATTCGCTCCTTACACTCCTGAATCCTGTCCTCCCACTTCTTTTCCTGCGTCTCCGCCTCCCCTTTATCCGCTTTTGCCTTCTCCAGCTTCCGATCCGTTTCTTCTAAATCCGTGTCCAGGAGCCCGTCCCGCTCCGTTTCCGCCAGTCTCTTTTTCTCCTCCAGTTCATCTAGGCGCAGGGTCTTATGCTTTTGCTCCGATTCGATCTCCTGCCGCTTCTGCTCTAAAGAATCAAGCTGTCTTCCGGCCGTCTCAACCTCCTGTCGCTTGGCCAGGTAACTCTGTGCCTTTTTCGCAAGCATGTACTGATTGTACCTGGTATACTCATTCCGAAGGATCTTGACATCACTGAAGGCCCGGTTCAGCATGTCCAGACTGTCCTGAATCTCATCCATTTTCTCCATGGCATCCACCATAGTACGCAGATCCTCATCCGTCAGGGTCTGCTGAGAATCATTCAGGATCTCATACACCTTTGTAGGCTTTAACTCCTTGGACAGCTTCGGTGCGCGAACCTTCACAAGCAGTCTGATAAACTGCTCATACTGCTCCGCCTTCCGAAATCCGAAGATATACTGGTTCACCTGCTTTTTGTAATCACTCTGGCTGTCGGTAAAATAGTTATCCTCGCCCAGTTCCGTCCGCATTTCCCGCTTGTCCAGAGGAATCTTCGACGATCCGACTTCCTTGTACAGCCACAGGTCATACCCGATCCTCTTTCCGTCCAAAATGATAAAGCCCCAAAAATCCATAGGCTTCCCTCGTTTTGCCCGTTGTCCGATTCCAATGGTACGATACTCTCCCGACTTTTCCTTTTTAAATTCCAAAAACAGATAGCCGGTGGCCTCTTCCTTTCCGTCTTCACCCAAAAAGTAATACTCCATTCTTCGGTCACTGGAACCAAACGGATCCAGACGGCTTGGCGTACGATCTCCGTCCAGCACAAAGGGAATAAAGCTCTGGGTGGTAATAGATTTCCCGGAACCGTTTTGGCCGCGCAGAAGCAGCTTCCCGTCCAGGAATTCAAAGTCCTCCTCATCATACAGCCAGAAATTCACAAAGCCGATTCGATTCATTTTCCATCGATCGCTCAATCTATGGTACCTCCCTTAAAATCTTCCGGATAAAATCCCGCCAGCCTTCCTGCCGCCGGCAGCACCGTAATCTCATTTTCATCACAGCGTATCATCAGCCAGTTTTTCATATAACCGATTACTGTTTCCAACAGCCTGCTCTCGTCCATTTCCCGAAACTCTTTGCTCCATCCGGCATTCCACTCTGCCCTGCATCCCCGTACGATCTCCTCAAATGCATCCCGCGTCATACAGATACACTCGTTTTCCTTCTTTTCCAGGCTTCCGTCAGCCAACTGCCGTTGAATGCGTCTGCATACCAAAAGCACCACCTCCGGAAGCATGGCGTCCCTGGGATGTACGCTTCCGTAGCAGTCGTCCTCTTCCAGAGTCAAAAATGCCGCATTCCTGTATATATCCAGATTCCCGCCCGGATTTTCATGCAGATATTTTGCAATCCACTGCCGTTGATTCTTTAAGTAAAGCGCATCCGCATCCTCGTTTCCGTCCCAGTAAAGCGCCGGACATACCGTAAGCTGCCTGTACACACGGTTGATGCGCATTACGCCCCTGTCTCCCTTCAGCTCCTGAAAATCCGCTTTTTCAAAATCCTCCCATGATTCATAGGCAGAAATATCCGCCGGGAAGCTGGTGGCAAAATATTTAGAGTATCCTGTGTTTTCATACAGAACCTCCTGTCCGGTCTCAGCGCCGAAGGCCTCGCTGCTTCCCTCATAGACACGCAGCATCTGCAGTCTCTCCATGTACAGCAGGACACGCACCAGCGATTTCCTCTGGGTAAAGGAAGTCCAGTCAATCTCCATATATGCCTTTAACTGTGTCTCTACATAGTCAATCAGCTCCGATAAAAGGAACTGCTCCTGTTCCTCTTTATCCTCCAGATACATCAGAAGCACACATAAAATACAGTAATCCCTGATGTCTGTGAACTCCTGAATGCCCATAAAGCTTTCCGCATGAGCCGGCCTCTTCTCCAGCTTCAGCAGATTCTCCGTGTGAATCAGCTTCCATCCCAGCAATTCACGGACAAACCTTTGAAAATTGGGAATGTCTCTTTTTACTTTATAATATGTTTCTTTATCACTGTCCCTGCAAATCCAGAAATTTTCAAGTAATGTTCTGACCTCGTTCATACCGCTTTAAACTCCAACACATAGGCCGGCATAGTCAATGCCCCGTCTTCACAACGCAATATGCAGTTCCCCTTATTATGAATCAGCCGGTACTCCTGCCCGTACTCGGTTCTCCCCAACTTCTGCGAATTCATATTTGCCTGGGCAATCCACTGCAGAAACACGTTTCTTGTGTCTTCGGAAATCACCTCGTCAATTTCGGAAAATACCACTTTACCGTCTTTTATATACCGCATGACAATCTCCTTCTGCCGCTCCGCCCGGCGCAGATACCCTTCTCTCTGCAGCCTCTTTTCCAGAGATTTGTCGGCAAAGCCCTTCCGCTCTCTCTTCTCCCGGTATGTCCTTGTATGGGGCTTCAGTAAAAATTCTGCGGGCTCACCATATACGCTGTTGTTGATTGCATCCTCCTCCCGCGGCATATTCGTCTTAAAATGCTGTATCTTCTGCACACCGAAAACATGCGCGGACAACCTGTGCGCCTCCTCCAAATCCCCGCAGTTCAGAAACAGCTCCAGAAACTTCCGATAATCATCCTTTCTGCTGATCCCCCAGTTTTGAATCTGAACGATCAGCGCCGCATTTTGAATAATGCTTCTGATTACATCATTTGTGATTCTCAGAACTTTTTTGCATTCACACTCGTGTGTGGGAGAATCGATAAACCAGCTTTTCAGAGAATTCCATTTACCCGTTACATTTTCCCGTATACTTGGCTCGGCGTTCCCATGAATCTCCAAAAGCGCATGGGGAATATCCAATTCGCTCTGCACTACCTTTTCCAGAATGATTTCTTCCATAAGGGGAATATTCTTCATCAATGTCTGCTCAAGCCGCCTGGAATGATGCTGCAGCTCCTGCACAAACTCGTTCAGATATTTGATAAACTTATCCTTGTGGATGACGAATTCCACAGACTTCATTAAATGATTCGTTTTACCCGAATAGAAATCCCGAAGATAATCCTGATAGTTCTGATTCAGCCGTTTGAAGTCCTCCTGCAGCAGTCCCCACCACTCATTGACCTCTTTCAGGCTTGCATACTCCATCTTTTCCGCATCCTCAAGACTTTTCTCAAGACGCACAAAAAAATTTGTGGACAGATTCCCTGATTCCAGAAAGATATTCTCCAACCTCACCGTCAGGCGTTCAATCTCCACCGCATACTCAGACATAGTATAGCGATACTGCTTGTTCTTATAATCCGCTATTGTATAGACGCGCCCCGGATCCTGTATAGGGGTAAGGTTCTTCCATTTAACCAGTGCTTCCAGATCCGCTTCCAGCTTTTCCGGAGAATATTCTCCAAATTCTCCGTCCCGACAGATCATCTCGAAAATCTCTTCTTTATACAATTGAAAATGCATCTTCTCGTATTCCCGGTAGAATAAACGCATAATCTTTCGGTAAATCGCCGCGTCAGGAGCCGATAAATAGGACGTCTCATGAATGGGCTCAAAATGCTCCATCTGATATTTTTCCTCTCCGCTGTTGTAATTGTAATGTACTACATGATTTGTCCGCAATACATGTATTTTATCACACGCCGCACTGCAAGTCTATTGGTATTTTTGCAGTTATTTGTTTGATGTTACTGTTCAGACCCCGGCCAAAAGGGTCATCGCGTAACCACATTTTTACTTCCAAAAATTGTATTAGGCAACGCTCGTTACCTAAAATTCTTCCTCTTCATCATCCCACATCGGATACTGTTC
>JAMPFR010000099.1 GCA_023664365.1 Acetatifactor muris
ATAAGTCGCCTGATAAATAATAAGAAGACTTTCAAGTAAAAAGTGCAGGAATGTTTAACCCAGGTTTTAACCCTTTTCAAATTATCAAAGATGGTTTTTGACTTATGATAAGATAAAACTGCTGGCAGTAAAAAATAAACAGGAGGCACAGAATATGGCAGAAAAAAGGAAAGATAACAAAGGACGAAATTTGAGAAGAGGAGAAAGTCAGATGCCGGACGGACGCTACAGATTTCGCTATAATGACAGCGAAGGCAGCCGTCAGGCAGTATACAGCTGGCGGCTTGTTTCCACTGACAGGCTGCCTGCGGGAAAACGTGACAGTCTCAGCCTGCGAGAAAAGGAGCTATGTATAATAGAGGACAGCAAAGCCGGAATAGACAGCAGAAAAGCGGCCCGGATAACACTGAACGATATATATGAACTATATATGAAGGGGAAACACGAGTTAAAACAGTCTACAAGAACAAATTATAATTATATGTATAAAAAATACGTTTCCCGGGTGCTTGGATTGAAAAAAATCGGACTTATCAAATATTCAGATATAAAAGCATTTTATGATCTTTTAATTTTTAATAATGGTTTTAAGCCCGGCAGCATAGAGATAATCAATACGATTCTGCATCCCATGTTTACGCTTGCAATCCGTGACGGATATATTCGAATAAATCCGACAGACGGCGTTATGGCGGAAATCAAAAAAAATTATGATTGCAAAAGGCCAAAGCGTCACGCTCTTACAATTGAGGAACAGGAAGCATTTATCAATTATATGGCGTGTTCCGCCGTTTACAGTCATTGGCTGCCGTTGTTTACCGTCTTTCT
This sequence comes from Acetatifactor muris, assembly GCA_023664365.1. Lineage (GTDB taxonomy): Bacteria > Bacillota > Clostridia > Lachnospirales > Lachnospiraceae > Acetatifactor > Acetatifactor muris_B. The sequence goes on from JAMPFR010000099.1 coordinate 829, forward strand.
GGGCACCGGCTGCAGAGTGGGCGAGATCATTGGCCTGCGTTGGAGTGATTGTGACTTTACAAACAGAATAATCAGCATAAACCACAATTTGATATATCGGCAGCAGGACAGTGGAAGGTGTGAAATGCATATAACCACCCCCAAAACTATCGCCGGATGCCGTACCATTCCTATGCTGGATGAGGTGAGAAGAGCGCTTCTGCAGGAAAAAGTGAGACAACTGAAAGCAGGCGGAAATACTGTGGAAATTGACGGCTACACAAATTTTGTTTTTACAAACCGTCACGGATATGTTCATAATCCGCAGACCATCAATAAAGCAATCATAAGAATATATACCGCCTATAACACCGAGGAAACAGCAAAAGCCGAAAAGGAACACAGAGAGCCTATGCTGATCCGGCATTTTTCAATTCATAATCTGCGGCATACCTTCTGCACCCGGTTTTGTGAAAATGAAACCAATATTAAGATTATTCAGGACATTATGGGGCATAGTGATATCGGCATTACAATGAATATATATGCAGAAGCAACGGAACGCAAGAAAAGGGAATCTTTTGAAAACCTGGAGGGAAAGATAAAAATTTCATAAAAGGGTTGACGCATAACCCATAATTTAACCCATTCCGGGATAATGGGAAAACACTATGTACAGCAATGCTGTTATGCGGCTGTTTTGTATTTATCATGAAGAAAAGCTTCTGATGCGAATGAAGATGTTCGTGTCAGAAGCTTTCTTTATACGGATTTCGTTTATGAGAAGGATGGCTTTTCAAAAGGCTGAGGGCGTCTGCCATGGCTCTTTCGTCTGCTTCCCGAGCCGCCATTATCAATTCTACTTCCGATGCGGTAAAACAGGGTACCGCAGCCTCTGCGTTTCCCACAATACAGTCCACGGAAACGCTGAAAAATTTTGACAGCGATATAAGCATTTCTATGGAAGGCTGACGCTCTCCGGTCTCATATCGGGAATAGACTGTGGGTGAGCATCCCACGCCGTCCGCCACTTCCTTCTGGGATATACCCCTCTGTGTGCGAAGCTTTTTTAAATTCATGGCAATCCTCCTGATACTTTTATTTTATTGCCATTTTGGAAATTTATATATTACCAATCTGGAATATTTGCGCTTGACAAATTACCAATTTGGTAATATTGTATCAGTGATATGTGGAGCGGGAGGAAAGTACACGCAGTGAAATCGCAAAATAATAACAGAAAAAAAACATATCGAATCTTAAGCCTGTTTTTTGGCATTATTCTTGTGTGCTGTCTGATTTGGCTGGCAGCATACCTTATTGGCCTGAAAAAGGCAGAGAATGAAATGGACGCCATTTTTAACTCATATATTTCGGAAGGAAGCACGCAGGCCGCCGGCGGAGGCGCGGCTGCGGCGGCAGACAACGCAAGCGGCGCAGATATAACGGGAACCGCCGGGGAAAGCGGAATTTCGACGGCAGCAGGCAGTGAAGGTGCGGATGCCGCAGAGGATACGGACAATTCTGATAATGATGGTGTGGCGGCGGAAGGCGAAACCCCGCCGGATGACCTGTCGGTATATGGGATTACGGACAGGAGTATTGACTGGGCCGCGCTGCAGGAGGAGGAAAACAAAGATATTTACGCATGGATTGTGGTGCCGGGAACGGCTATTGACTACCCGGTTTTACAGCATCCGGAGGAGATGGACTATTATCTGGAGCATAATCTGGACGGATCCAAAGGGCGGCCGGGCTGTATTTATACCCAGCGCATGAACAGCAAGGACTGGTCCGACAGAAACACGGTGCTGTACGGACATAACATGAGGGTGGGCACCATGTTCGCGGGGCTTCACGATTTTGAGGACGCCGATTTCTTTGAAGAAAACCGTTATATCCATATTTATTCGGAGGACGGCAGGATACTGATCTATGAGATTTTTGCCGCCTATGCCTTCAGCGACGCCCACATCCTCCTGACCTATGATTTTTACACGGAGGAAGGATATGAGCAGTACCTTGACACCGTCAGAAAAAGTGCGGAAAAACAGGGTTATTTCAGGGAAGAGGCAGCGCCCGGCAAAGAGGACAATATAATTACCCTTTCCACCTGCATCCGGGGCAGTAATTCCCAACGGTATCTTGTGCAGGGTGTATTGATTGCAGAGGGAGAGCAGCCATGAGATCCAAAGAAATGCAGGAAAAGCCCGGGAGTGAAAAGATGAATCATTTCGATGCCGGAAAGAATCGGCAGGGCAGAAAGAAAAGACGTGTCAGGAATGTGGCGTTTGCCTGGTTTCTTGTACTTGCAGCCGTGGTGGGTGTAGGAGCGGCAGGTGTAAAGCTGTTTCTCGCCATGGGTTACCGCCATCTGCATGACAGTGCGGTTTTTTCCGCGCCTCAGATTCCCGATATGGCAGGAAATGAAGCGGCTGCGTCTTCTACAGGACAATCTGACGTCGGTTCTCACAGGGGCGACGGGCAGGAAGATACATCGGGTACAGGATCGGATACCGATCTTTCCGGCACAACCCAGGAAGGGACGGACTCCGGGCAGAATAACTCTCCCGAAAATTCCGCAGCGGCCGGGGATAAAAAGAAGACGGCTGCCTTAAAGGAAGGCTGGGTACGTCGGGGAGATAAGGTTTATGAATACATAGATGATATACTGACCTTTTTGGTACTTGGAATCGATATAGACGGCCCTGTTGCGAGAAGTAAGGATCTGGTCAGCGGGGGACAGTCGGACGCCATATTTTTGGTGGTGATGAATCCTGATACAAAGCAGATTTCCCTCATAGGAGTCAACCGGGATACCATGGTGGAAATTGTCATGGTTGGTCTGGGGGCAAACGGAGAAAATCTGACGACAACAGCGGAAATTTCCGTACAGCACGGCTTCGGAGACGGTCTGAACCAAAGCTGCGAGCTTACCAGAGACGCGGTGTCCAAGCTGTTTTACAATCTGCCCATTCACGGCTATATCTCCTTTAACATGGGCGGTATGGCGGCGCTGAACGACGCGGTGGGCAGCGTCCGGCTGACGGTGCTGGAGGATATGACGGAGATAAATCCTGCCTGGTATCAGGGAGCGGAGGTCACCCTTACGGGAAAGGACGCCTATGAATATGTACATTACCGGAATACCGCCGTATTTGAGAGCGCCAGAAACAGGCTGGCAAGGCAGAAGCAATACCTTTCCGTCTTTGCGGCAACGGCTCTGGCTGAGATAAAGAATGACATAACGCTGCCTGTAAGCCTTTATCAGACGTTTAAGCCCTACACGGTCACGGATATCAGCGTAGATGAAATATCCTGGCTGGCTTCTCAGATAGCAGGCTATAAATTTGATGAAAACGCTATCTATACCATGGCGGGACAAACCGTTATGGGACAACGCTTTGAGGAATTTTATCCGGATAAGGATGCGCTGCAGGAGCTGATTCTGAAGGTATTTTACAGAGAGATAGACCCGGAGACGGGAAAGCCGGTTTCTTCCCGGTAAATGACCATCGCTGCTATCATCCGGTATTACCCGGGTTATCATCCCGGTTAATATATGCCACATGTACTATAAGGAAAGGAGGAACCAAAAATGAAAAGAAAGATTATAGCTTTGGCTTGCGCCATGACTTTAGCCTTCGGCATGAGCATGAGCGTAAGCGCGGCAGGATCAGCTACAGCCAGCGCTACGGCCGGTGCAGTGGCTGCACAGCCCAGCGCACCCGCTGAGGAGTTGGTGAGCGCGGAGGAGAATGCCACCGGACAGGTACTCACGGCAAATACCATTCAGTATTTCGCAGACACTACCACGGTTTCCGGTGTTGCAGGAGCCAGCCTTTCGGCTGTTTCCACAAGTACCGCAAAGGCAATGATTGCACAGGCCAGGACCATCGCCGGCAGCAATACCTTTATTGCCAGCATTGTGAATCTGAATGTGCCTGCAGGCACAGGCGCGGCAACCTTTACCTTGGGCTGCCCTAATGTGTGGAAGGGACAGAATGTCACCATCCTTCACTTAAAGAGCGACGGCACCTATGAGACCATTGCTCCCTCTGCTGTGGAGGACAACAAGGTGACCTTCACCATGACTTCCTATTCTCCTGTTGCCATTGTTATCAATACAGGCAGCGCGAGTGCTAAGTCTCCCAAAACCGGTGAGATGATTGCTCTGGTGGCTGCACTGGCAGCTGTCTCCGGCATCGGAGCCGGCGTATGCGGCAGGAAAGCAAAGAAGAACTAAGCATTAAAATACCATAAATATGGAATTAATCATGCATGATTAATTAAGCAGATTTTCCAAAAAGGCATGTGGCATTTCCTTTTGTAAATTTAATGAGGTAAACATGAAAGAAACCCGAGCATGAAAAAAGTTCTGTTTATAACCACAATCAGCGGTTTTTTACAGCAGTTTGAAATGAATGACGTCAATATTCTGCAGGAGATGGGGTATGAGGTACATTATGCCACGAATTTTAACAACCCCATTTATGAAGTGGACATCAACGTTTTAAAACAAAAAGACATTGTGCTGCATCAGGTGGATATTCAGAAATCGCCCCGACGGCTCATACAGAATACGAGGGCGTATTGTCAAATCAGGCGGCTGATTCGGCAGGAGAGGTTCAGTATCATACACTGTCATAATCCTATGGGAGGAGTTCTGGGCAGGCTGGCGGCGGCATTCAGCGGAGTAAAGGCATATGTCATTTATACCGCCCACGGCTTTCACTTTTATGAAGGTGCGCCGGCGAAAAACTGGCTGCTGTATTATACTGCCGAACGGCTTTTGGCTCATTGGACGGATATGATTATCACCATCAATAAAGAAGACTATTCCAGAGCATGCGGTTTCCGTCTGAGAAAGAACGGCAGCGTTAAACGGATTCACGGAGTGGGGGTAGACGCCGAGAGATTTCAGGTAAGGCCGCAGATACGAAAACAAAAGCGGGAAGAGCTTGGCATTCCGGAAAATTTCTTTCATATTGTGACGGCGGCGGAGCTGAATCTGAATAAAAACCAGAAAATAATTATCGAAGCTCTGGCAGGGCTGAAAAACAAAGAGATCTGTTACAGCATCTGCGGAAAAGGAGAAAACGCGGATAATCTGCAGCGGTTGATTCAGGAATACCGGCTGGAGGACAGAGTACATCTGCTCGGATACCGTAGAGATATGGAGGAAATTCTTCAGACGGCGGACTGCTTTGCGTTTCCGTCTATCCGGGAGGGTCTGGGGATTGCGGCAGTGGAAGCCCTGTGCTGCGGAGTGCCGCTGATTGCCGCGGATAACAGAGGCACCAGAGAATATGCCATTGACAACTATAACAGCATCATCTGCAGGGCGGACTGTGTAAAGGATTTCCGGGAAGCAATCCGCAGAATGTATGATGACGCGGCATACCGCAGCACATTGTCGTCCCACTGCAGGGAAACGGCGGAAAATTTCGGCAGAGCGGCTGTGGGAAAAGCCATGAGGGATATATATGGAAGTGTGGAGCAATTATTATGTGAATGAGAGGGAGCCTCTAATCTCCGTAATCATGGGAGTATACAACCAGCGGAACCGGGAGAGCCTGAGACAGGCTGTATTTTCTATTTTAAGCCAGACCTTTCAGGAATTGGAATTTATCATTTACGATGACGGCTCACGCCCGGAGGCGGCTGCATACATACAGGAGCTGAGGGAGGTTGACCCGAGGATTGTCCTGATTGGAAAAGAAGAAAACCACGGACTTGCTTTTTCCCTGAATGCCTGTATTGAACATGCCCGGGGAAAATATATTGCCAGAATGGACGCAGACGACGTATCAGACGCCGGAAGACTACAGGCGCAGTACAGTTTTATGGAAAGTCACCCGGAATATGCCTGGTGCGGCTGCAATGCCAGACTGTTTGACGAAAACGGAGTCTGGGGATGCAGAGAAATGCCGGAAAAGCCGGATTACAAGGACTATTTGAAATATTCTCCCTATATTCATCCCACGGTTATGTACCGCAGGGAAATTTTTGAACAGGACGGAGCCTATAAGACAGAGGAGGAAATGCTTCGATGTGAGGATTATGAAATATTCATGAGGCTCCGCAGACATGGTTTTCAGGGATATAACATACAACAGTACTTATTCAGCTATCGGGAAGATAAGGAGTCTTTTCAGAGGCGGAAAATGAAATACCGGGTAAACGAGGCAAAGCTTCGGTACCGGAATTTTAAAGCCATGAAGCTTCTCTTTCCCGTGGGGTGGCTTTATGTTATCCGGCCTGTGGCCGGGGGACTGCTTCCGGCAGGCGCTGTTGCCAGGCTGAAGAGAACGGAAGCGCAGATGCATTCAGATTATTTGAAAAGCGGGGCGGCGGGATATGAGAAAAAGCAGTTGGAAAACAGCGGCAGCCATTATGGGAATCTGCATACTGACGGGCTGCTCCTCCGGGGAAGATAAGGAGCAGTACCTCCGGCCGGAAGGCCTGGAGCCGATAACGGTTACGCTGATTATGCCGGAGACGCCGGAGAAAGAAGAGACGGCGCCTGCGACGGGAGAAGCGTCTCCCGGATCGCCGGAAAGCCGCCTGCTGCCGGAGGCGGAAGCCACAGGCGGAGAAGAGACATATGCTGTGACCGTTCGCCGTGCAGCTGAAATATATAATCAGCCCACGGCAGAAGGCTCCGAAATAGGAACCGTAAGGCGGGGGGAGCGGCTTTCTGCCATTGGCCCCGTGGAAAACGGCAGCTGGTACATGATTGAATACAACGGCAGGGTAGCTTATATTGAGAAGGATGTGATTGCGGCGCAGGACACTGCAGCCGCAGCTGCACCGACTTCCGACGCAGAACCTGCCGCGGCACAGCAGTCATCTGCCCCTCGGCCATCCCAGACACCGAAACCTGCTCCTGCGCAGAGCCAGACTCCGGCTTCTGCGTCAGGCCGTCCGACCCAGGAATCCACTGTGACGGCAACACCTGCACCGGGACCTGCGGCAACACCCACGGCGACGCCTGCACCGGAACCTACGGCAACACCTACGCCGGAACCTACAGAGCCATCCGCGCCGGAGCCTACAGAGCCATCCGCGTCGGAGTCCGCAGAACCATCCACGCCGGAACCCACAGAGTCGCCCACGCCGGAACCTACAGAACCATCCGCGCCGGAGCCTACAGAGCCATCCGCGCCGGAACCTACAGAGCCATCCGCGTCGGACCCCGCAGGACCATCCACGCCGGAGTCCACAGAGCCATCGTCGGAGTCCACAGAGCCATCCGCATAGGAACTTACGGAGGTAAAGATGAGGGAACAGGAGGCTGAAGCTCAGAAAAGATTACAGCGATACCGAAGCATTTTGAAAAGCAGCCCTGCCTGTGCCGCGGCGGTGGAAGCAGCTCGGGGCGGCAGAGAAGGGGAGACGGACGTCAGCCTGTATCTGTATGTTTTTGCTCCCGTTCTGACAGAATTTGTGAATTGGGTACTTAATAAAGCGTCTGCGGCGCATAAAGATACACTTTATTTCCTGAGCAGGGACGGATACCAGATGTATCTGACTGCCCTTAAATTGAAGGAACTGCTGCAGCTTCCCATAGAGTGCCGGTACTTGAATGTGTCCCGCCGTTCCGTGAGGCTTCCCCAGTATCACCTTGATTTGGACAAAAGTATGGACAGGATCTGTACGGGAGGAATTGATGTAACATTGGAGCGCATCCTGCAGAGAGCGGCGCTTTCTTTAGGGGAAACAGAAGAGGTAATCAGGGATTCCGGCTGGCAGGACAGACGGAAGGATATATTGAATTACCGGGAGATTCAGAAATTGAAGCAGGCGCTTCGAAGCCGGACGAAAATCCTGCAATATGTGGACAGGCATTCCCGGGAAGAATACGAAAATGCCATGGGTTATCTGGAACAGGAGGGACTGTTGTCGGATGTTTCCTATGCCATTGTAGACAGCGGATGGGTGGGAACCTTGCAGGAGTCTATACAGACGCTGGTGCAAAGCAGGAATCCGTCGCTGAAGGTGGAGGGCTATTATTTCGGAATGTATGAGCTGCCCCGTGGGGCGGATGCAGGAAGCTATCATGCCTGGTACTTTACCCCCGACGGCGGGCTGAAACGAAAAGCGTATTTTTCCAATTCACTCTTTGAGACAGTCTGTTCTGCAGACGAGGGCATGACAGTGTGCTATAGAGAAAAAGATGGAAGATTTCTGCCGGTGAAAGATTCTTCAGGCAATCCCAACAGCCTGCAGTTGGAAAGGAATCTGGCGGCGCTGGAAAATTTTCTGGCAGCGCTGGAGAAGGCTCCGGGGCAGCCGGCGGCAGGCCGCCCGGGCAGGAAAGATACTTTTTTGGCGGAAAAGCTGTTTGATTTGTTTATGGCGCACCCCACGGAGACAGAGGTTCTTGCATACGGAGATAACCTGTTTTCCGATGACGTGCTGGATGGAAACCGGAAGAAAGCGGCAGCAGAGCTGACAGAGCAGGAAATCAGGAATCAGAGGTTTTTAAGTCGATTGCTGATTGCGGCAGGAATCAGAAAATCTGCAATACGGGAGAGCGCGTGGATAGAAGGAAGTATTGTAAGATGCGGAAAGCATGTGAAAAGAAATCTGATCCATGCAAGGTTATATAAGTATTTGGTGTTTGCAAGGAAACAGGCAAGGCAAGGTGAAAAGAAAACCTAAGCCTGTAAAGTACACAGGCTAAGATTTTCTATGTTTCGCCTGAAAGAATCGCCTGTGCGATTCTTACAAGTAAGGTTACAGGAAAGGCTGAGAAAATGACAGGCAGGACTATCGGCAGGACAGTGCTGGCGGACAGGATACGAAATTTCATAGCGGCACAGACCGACAGTGAGGGCGGACAATATCTTTTTGCCATAAAGCAGCTTGTTTCCAGAGAGGTGAAAAGGAAATATGCAAGATCCTATTTAGGGATAGTGTGGAGCGTGCTGAATCCGCTGATGTCCATGGCGGTAATGTCCATGATCTTTTCCACTATTTTTAAGAGATCCATTGAAAACTTTCCTATATATTACCTGACCGGAATTATTTTTTGGAACCTGTTTTCAGGAACCACTAATTCCGCAATGACGGCTCTGGTGGATAACCGGACAATGCTTATGAAGGTAAAGCTTTCCAAACAGACCTTTGTGATAGCCAGAATGTTTACGGCGCTGACTAATTTCGGATATACCTGTGTGGCGTATGTGCTGATGCTGATTATTTTTCGCGTCAGGCCAAATCCTTACATGCTGCTGTTTCCCATAAATGTGTTGTTCATCATGCTTTTTTCCGCAGGTGTGGGATTTATGCTGTCCGTATTTTATGTGTTTTTTGCAGACATTCAGTATTTGTACTCCGTCCTTTTGACCCTGTGGATGTATATGTCAGCCATATTTTATCCGGTTAATAATCTGAGTACGGCGATGCAGTGGATCATTCGTAAGAACCCTGTATATAACTACATTGAGTTTGCAAGGGACATTGTACTATACGGCATTATGCCGGAGCCGGTACTGTGGCTGAAAATCATCGGCTGGGGAATCTTAAGCTTTACGGTGGGATATTTGATTTTTAAAAAGAAGGAAGATCTGGTAATGCAGAGGTTGTAAGAAAAAGGCAGTTTGTTCAGGATTGCCGGATATGGGAACCAACAAAATGAAGAAGTCAGATTACATTGGAAAAAAACAGGCAGGCGCGATTGCAGGATTTCAAAGGATATTTGCGCTGGCGAAAATATTCGCGCTTCCTTTTATCATAATTGCGGCGGCATACCGGCTGCCGATACAGGCGTTGGCAGCGGAGGCAGCCGTAAGCTTCGGCTCTGAA
>JAMPFR010000009.1 GCA_023664365.1 Acetatifactor muris
AGTGATGTCGATAAGGGGAATGCCGATCAAGGTATTATTCAGCGTTTCCTTAGAATTGTATTTTTCCTTTCCTGTTCTTTGCCTTATCCAACGCCTAAACACTCGAAACAGTCTGGTGTATGTGTTAATATCAAGTAAAATGATATAATCACTATATGCAAAACTTTCTTTCAGACATTCTCTGGGTGAACCTTCGACAATCCAATTCTCACCCTCTATAATTTCTCTGAAAATTCTATCTCTCTCATCAGAACTTCTTTTTTTGTCCCCGTCAGGAGTACGTTCCCATACAATATTATCTTTTTCATAAAATGGAATTTGATATTTTTCAGATATTTCTTTTGCTAAAGTAGATTTGCCACTGGCAACCGAACCAATTATATCTAATTTCAAAAGATTACCTCCTGTTCAACAAATTCCGATTTATCTTTATAAATTTTAGAATACTATACTATATTTTACCGCGTATTTCAAGGTATGCCACATCAGTTGATTCCACCCTGGAATTTATGTTATTATTAAAGCAGTTACGCGGGAATAAGGAGTTAAAAAATGCAATATTGGGATTCCGTCTGGGATAAAAATGATATTGAAGAGTACAGACAATACATCAAGGGATATGAACATATAAAAAACAGCGAGGTTTTTGAATTCCAAAAACATAACTGCCGCATAGTGTGTGACGCTGCCTGCGGTTTTGGAGCAAACAGCCTGACCTTAAAGTCCAACGGTTTTGACGTATGGGGCTTTGACATCTCTGAAAACGCAGTGTGGATCACAAAGGAACTGCTGAAGCCTTATGGTATTCGGACAGGACAATTTAAAACGGCCTCATTATTAAATACGGGGTATCCTGATAACTTTTTTGACGCGGTTGCCGTAAGGGCAGCGTTGGATCATTTGCGTGCGGAGGAGTTTACGCCTGCGTTGGACGAATTACAGAGAATAACAAAAGAAAACGGACTGTTGTATGCTTCTTTTGATCCGTTGGAACAGGATGACACAGAACTTGCGCACATTGTCTTAGAAGACGGAAGCTTTCTGTATACAGATGAAAGCAGAGAAGGCTTACTGTTTCGCTATTATTCCGACGAAGAGATTCAAAAGGCATTTCAGAACTATGAAATTCTTAATTTTGAAACGGACGCGCGGGGAAATCGGCATGTGGTCATAAAGTGGTGAACTTAAACAGGCCAACGTATTGCAATCTTTTACAGTTGTGCCAGCACTTCCCCCACATCCCCGCTGATACAAATTGCCCTCTCTTTAATTTCTTTCGGCACGGATATTTCACCTTTATTGATACAAACATATTCGGCGTTTTTATTTTCTGCAGTCATCTGCCAGAACGGATACTTTATGATTCCGGGCGTATTATAGCCCACGCCTAATTCCAGAAATAACAGCTTGCTCTTTTCATGTGCGGCAAGAAACTTCCCATAATAGCCGGCATGAATATCCCAGCCTGCATCCTGCACAAAAGAAGCGTCCGCCCGCAGATTCATAGTCATCGGTTTTCCGCAGACGGGGCATTTCGGTATCAGTTCGGTCGTAACAGTCATTTGAGGTATTGTTCCTTCCGGAACGATCAATGCACTGTCAGCCGAAATGACAAACCCTTGTGCCTCCAGCATTTTGCGAACAATAGTCTCATTATCATAGGTCTCCCGATGACAAGGTTTGCTGCACTGGAAAAGCCCATAGTCCCCCTGTGTATAAAACAATTTTTCCTTTGCAAAACCCGCTTTTTGAAAACAATGGTCTACGTTTGTCGTCAGCACAAAGTAATCTTTATCCTTCACCAGCTCAAGCAGTTTTTCATAAACAGGCTTGGGAGCGTCCATATAGCGGTTGATGAAAATATATCTGCTCCAATATGCCCAATGCTCCTCCAGGCTGTCAAAGGGGTAAAAGCCTCCCTCATACATATCGCGGAAATGATATTTTTCAATGAAGTCACCGAAATACTTCTTAAAACGCTCACCGCTGTATGTAAATCCGGCGGAGGTGGAAAGTCCTGCCCCTGCGCCGATAATAATTGCCTCCGCATTTTCTGTTATTTCTCTTAACTGTTCGATTTTATTCTTCATCCGGTTCACCTTTCTTATTCTTGATTATCTGACCTTTTTGGTCTATACTTAATATAAATTGCAGCAGTCAAAAATAAAAGTACGCACTATTTTATTATATAGTGATACAATTCTCACTTAGGTGCAATTTTGACAGTTAGTGCAAAAATGAATATTATATATTTCAGGAGGTGCCACTTATGCTGACAAAGGAAGAACTGCCGGCCTGCCCTGTTGCCACAACGCTGATGTTGATTGGAAATAAGTGGAAGATTTTCATTGTGCAAAGGCTGTTGGATCGTCCCTGGCGGTTTAATGAGCTGCAAAAGGATATTCCCGGCATCAGCCAGCGGGTTTTAACAGATAACCTCCGTTCCATGGAAGAGGACGGTATCATTACCCGCACTGTTTATCCGGAGGTTCCCGTACGGGTAGAGTATGCTCTGAGTGAATTAGGCGGCACAATGCGCCCGATTATTAACTCTATGTTCGAGTGGGGAACTATGTACCAGGAACTGATAAAAAGATAACGGAACGACGAACGGGAGACTTTAGTAAAAAGGAGACGGACTATGGGCCTGATACTTCACTATATGAAAGGACACTGGAAGCGGATTGTCAGCAGCGTGTCGCTGAAAACTCTGGCAGCGCTGGGCGAACTGATGATTCCCTATATACTGGAGCACATCATTGATGATGTAGTGCCCACCAAGGATGTGCTCATGGTCTTCGCCTGGGGCCTGGCAATGATCGCAGCCGCCTTTCTGGTACGCACCCTGAACATCCAGGCAAACCACCGGGCCTGCGCCACAGGGCGGGACTGCATCCGAAGCCTGCGGCACGACCTGTTTCAAAAGACCATAAACCTGTCCGGCGCCCAGTTTGATCGGTTCGGGCTTCCTTCCCTGACCTCACGCATGACCTCCGACTCCTACAACGTGCAGAATTTCATTGTGTCCATGCAGGCCATGGGCATCCGGGCTCCCGTCATGCTGCTGGGAGGCATTGTAGTCACCATGACTATGGATCCCGCTCTGTCCGGCATCCTCTGCATCATGGTTCCTGTTTTGGGCGTTATTATCTACACCGTGACCCGGCACGGCATTCCCCTGTACGATAAGGTGCAGCGTGGCGTGGACGGCATTGTCCGAGTCATGCGGGAAAATATCACGGGAATCCGGGTAGTAAAGGCCCTCTCCAAGGAAGAATATGAGAAAAAGCGGTTTGACGCCGCAAACCGGGACATGACAAACGCCGACATCAAAGCGGGCGTAACTATGGCAATGCCGGGCCCCATCATGCAGCTGTTCTTAAACATCGGTCTTACCCTGGTAGTCATTGTGGGCGCCCGCCGGGTCAACAGCGGCGTCACCAAGCCCGGCGTCATCCTGGCTTTTCTGACTTATTTTAACATGATCCTACAGGGCGTCATGGGGCTGAACCGCATCTTTATGATGATGTCCAAGGCAACTGCCTCCGCAGACCGCATCCGGCTTATCCTGGAAGCGGAGGACGACCAGCCGGTGCTTCCCTTCCGGGAAGAGGAACGGCTTGCCACAGACGCTCACATTATGTTCGACCATATAAGCTTTGCATACCATGAGAACGCGGGAAATCAGCCTTCGGAAGAATTTGCAGGCGGCGTCCAGGAAAAATGCCTGTCAGACATTCACTTTTCCATAGGCCGGGGAGAATCCCTTGGCGTCATCGGCGCCACGGGAAGCGGAAAGACTACTATCTTAAATCTGCTGATGCGTTTTTATGACTGCAATGAAGGCGGCGTCTACATAGACGGACGGGATGTGCGTACTTACGAGAAGGACGATCTGCGCAGAAAATTCGGAATTGCGCTCCAGAACGATACTATTTTCAACGATACCCTGCGGGAAAATATCACCTTCGGCCGGAACGTACCGGAGACGGAAATGATTCATGCTGCGGAGATTGCCCGTCTGGCGGATTTCATCGAAGGACTTGAGGGAAAGTATGACTATATGGCGGACATTAAGGGGGCAAATTTAAGCGGCGGGCAAAAGCAGCGGACGCTGATTGCCAGAGCCGTAGCGGACAAGCCGGAAATCCTGATTCTGGACGACTCCTCCAGCGCCTTAGACTACCGGACGGACGCCGCTCTGCGGAAATCCATACAACAGGACCTGGGAGACTCCACATTGATTATGGTGGCCCAGCGGGTCAGCTCCATTATGAATCTCACAAATATTCTGGTGTTGGATGAAGGAAAAATCATCGGCTACGGAAACCATGAATACTTACTGCAAAGCTGCCCCGTCTACCGGGACATCTTTGAAGCACAGACAAGCGCCTGAGACACGCCTGCTGCAGAGCCGAAGGCGAAATGCACTGAAGACGCCCGGCTAAACTCAGTCAGAAAAGCTATGCACCGACAGGAGGAAAATATGCCACCAAAAGGCCAGCGAGATACAAAAAAAGAAAAACCCCGTGACGCTAAAGGGACGCTTGTGCGCATCTGGCGTTATGTCACCCGGTTTCGGGCACTGATGATTATAATTATTATCATGTGTATCGGCAGTAACCTTCTTGCCCTGGTAGGGCCTTCCCTGGCGGGACGGGCCATCGACGAAGCCGCGGCGGGAGCAGGAAAGGTAAACTTTCAAAAGGTCTGGTATTATGCAAAGCTGATGCTGCTGTTTTACATCAGTTCCTCTGTCCTGACCCTGCTTATTAACTTCCTGATGATGAACGTGGGCCGGAATATTGCCAGGCAGATGCGCTCCGATGTATTTTCCAAGCTGATGAAGCTGCCCGTCAACTATTTCGACCGACACGCCGCCGGAGACATCATCAGCCGGGTATCTTACGACATTGATGTACTCAGCACCAGTATTTCCACGGATATTGTGCAGATTATGACAAGCCTGGTAACCGTTTTGGGATCTCTGTTCATGATGATATATATCAGCCCTCTCCTGTCGCTGATGGTGCTGATTACCATACCCTTATCCGTTCTCTACACCCGCTATATGAGCAAAAAGACCCGCCCGCTTTTTGCCAGACGCTCCGCCGCCTACGGCAAAATGAACGGCTATGTGGAGGAAATGTTCTCCGGTCAGAAAACCATTCTTGCCTATGCAAGAGAGGAATCGGTGCTGGATAAATTTGAAAATATAAATCAGGAGGCGTCGGAGGCTTTCTACTGGGCAAATCATTACGGCATGACTATAGGCCCCACCATGAACTCCATCAACAACTTGGGGTTGGCTCTGTTGGGCATGTTCGGCTCCATCCTCTATCTGAAGGATCTTGTAAGCCTTGCCCAGATTTCTTCCTTTGTACTGTACTCCCGGAAATTTTCCGGCCCCATTAATGAGATTGCCAATATTGTCAGCGAAATATACTCCGCCCTGGCCGCGGCGGAACGGGTTTTCCGGCTGTTGGATGAAGCGGAGGAGGTTCCGGATGCAGAAAACGCCCGGACGCTTACGGATGTGAAGGGTGATGTGGAAATTGAAAACGTGTGCTTCGGATATGTGCCGGAAAAGACGATTCTCCGGGACTTTAACCTGAAGGCGGAGGCCGGAAAGCTGATTGCCATTGTGGGTCCCACAGGAGCGGGAAAAACCACTGTTATCAATCTGCTCATGCGCTTTTATGATGTGAACGCAGGGGAAATTCGGGTAGACGGACATGAAATCCGCAGTCTGACCCGCCAAAGCCTGCGTCGGGCCTATGCCATGGTATTACAGGACACTTGGCTTTTCAACGGCACCATCTACGAGAATATCGCCTACGGCAAGGAAGGCGCCACCCGGGAAGAGGTGGTGGCGGCCGCCAAAGCCGCCAGGATACACCACTACATCATGCAGCTTCCGGAGGGCTACGACACCGTTATCAGCGAGGACGGCGGCAACATTTCCAAAGGTCAGAAGCAGATGCTGACCATTGCACGCTCTATGCTGTATGACGCAAGAATGCTGATCTTAGATGAGGCCACCTCCAATGTGGACACCGGAACAGAACGCCGGATTCAGGCCGCAATGCGGGAGTTGATGGCGGAAAAGACCTGCTTTGTCATCGCCCACCGCCTCTCCACCATCCAAAATGCGGATCGGATACTCGTGGTGAATGAGGGCAATATCGTGGAGCAGGGCACCCACCGGGAGCTTATGAACGAAAAAGGATTTTATTACCGGCTGTACACATCACAGTTTGAGTAACGGCCCTGCCAGCCATTCCGCCAGAACAGATGCCCCGCTGCTTTCAGCGGGGTATCTGACTGCCTATGGGTACGATCTGCAAAGTATACCCCATCGGCGCCAAAATCTTCAAAAGACTGTCAACTTGAGGGGAGTGTACGGATGATTCCATACGCGCAATAACCGGCTGCTTCACATTACACATTTCAGCCAGTTGCGACTGAGTAAGTCCCTTTTCCTCACGGATAGTTACCATTGTACGAATCAGGTCTTTTTCCAGTTCAATAATATTTTTATCCTCCTGACTAATAGATAGATCTTCTTTCAATTCCTTCCAAGTGGTCATACTATTCATTCCTTTCCAGATAATCCTGTAGCTTTCTTTTTGCCTGTTCTATTTCCCGTTTCGGTGTTTTCTGCGTTTTCTTAACAAAGTGGTGCAGTATAACAAATTTGTTATCTTTATAATATGCATAAAGCAATCTGTTATGCAGCGGCCTCAGTTCCCAGATCTCACCATCCAAATGCTTTGTCACCGGCTCACCAACCCTTGTTCCAAATTCTTCAAGTATATCCAGGTAAGCTATTATCTTATTGAAATTCATTCGGCTTTCTTTGCTTGTATCTGCTCTATCATGTAATTCCCTGATAAAATCTACAATCTCAGATTTCCCGTTTTTATCTTCATAAAACTCGATTTCGTACATAAAATTCCTTTCATATTCGATTATATCAAATTTGCTATTATATTTCAATAACGAAACTCTGCCAGCCATTCCGCCAGCTCGTGTACATAGCCGCGTTTCCCATCTTTGTCATACAGCACAAACTCAGGCTTCCCCTTAAGCGCCTCGTTATCCGCTACTGCTTTTGCATTGATGCCGTAAGCCATACCGATACACGCAGGATGAGAGCACACCAGTACCTTGCAAATTCTTTTTTCAGGATCTCCTCCTCCGGCTGCTGAAAAGTTACGTTCGATTCTATATTATTTTTTAAAACCTGTTGACCTTCCACCTTGTGGAAGGGTTACAATAACCACATAAGAAGGAGAGCTTATGAAAATCAACGAGGTGGAACAGGCTATCGGCATAACCAAAAAGAATATTCGCTTCTATGAGCAGGAAGGACTTCTGGCCCCATCCCGCAGCGCCAACGGCTACCGGGACTATTCCCCGGAGGATGTCAGAACGCTGCAGCAGATTAAACTGCTTCGCAGGCTGGATGTTCCCATTGAAGAAATCAAACGCCTGCAGAATGGCAGTCAGACCTTTGCAGACTGTCTGGAACGCCAGCTCGTCACTTTAAAGCGGCGGCGGCGAAATCTGGAGGCAGCGGAGCATTTTTGCAGAAGCCTTCTTACGGAACACGCAGAAGAAGCCGTCCTGGAAAATCTCCCCATTGAACAGCTTCTCCGGGAAATGGACAACATGGAGAAAGGAGGTACAAAGTTTATGAATGTCCGTGAAAAAGACAAAAGGGCTCGAAAGAAGGGCGCTTTCATCGGAGCAGGACTTTTTATCCTGCTGATGTCAGGATGCCTTGCCAGCACCATCTGGGGAATCATAATCGCATCGATCCCCGTAATACCTGCCATATTATTAACAGCAATTCCCACTGTGCTGATTATCTGCACACTTTTTGTCCTGTGGGAACGATTCAGAGAAATTGAAGGAGGAGAAATGGATGAAGCTTCTAAATATTGACTATGTACCGGGAAAGGAACTTGAAGCCCTCGGAATCGTGAAGGGAACAGTGGTACACACAAAAAACGTAGGCCGCGACTTTATGGCCGCCATGAAAACTCTGGTGGGCGGCGAGCTGGTGGGCTACACCCAGATGCTGAACGAGGCAAGGCAGATCGCCATCAAGCGTATGGTAGATGAGGCTGAAGAAATGGGTGCGGACGCCGTAATCAATATCCGCTACGGCACTTCCTCCGTTATGTCCGGCGCGGCGGAGGTCATTGCCTACGGCACTGCCGTAAAATTTGTATGAAGGAATTTCCTAATATATGATATAATCCCCGGCAATGCCTTACGCGCTGCCGGGGGTATAAATTCAGGTGCAAACTCAGGTATAAATGTCAGATACAGGATAAAAGCATCATCCTGCCCTCAGCTTCCTGATTGCCTTCTCTGCAATCAGACAGGTTCCGTGTTCCCTTAACTGCAGTATCCTGGCCTCGTCCGCCGCATACAGTGCGGCAAACTCCAATGCCTGAATACAGGCTCTGCTGTATCTTGTATAGGCGGCATGACCCTTGCGCATATGCAGATAATAAGAGCCCTCCCACTCATACAACGTGCTTTCCACCCGCAGATTTCCGGGCAGCGCAGCAGCATACTCCATTGCATTATGAAGACTGGAAAAGATAAACACCGCATCCTCCGGCCGCTCCACAATCTCCTGCTTTGCCCTGCTTTTCTGCGCCTGACCGGGTGCCGCATCAGCAGGCGCCATCTGCTCCGTGGCTTCCCGGGTCTTCTGCAGAATACGCTTCATTTCCTTCAGGCATTCTATCAGCTGGCTGCCCTCATTTATCTCCGGATCCCTGTCGGAAAACGTCAGGACAAGTCCCTGGTCGGCCACCACCATAATCTGCAGATCAAAAGCAAATTTAGGCGGCGTGTAACCCACCTCCTCGGCAGCCTGTTCGATAATTTCCTGAACAACCTCCCTGGCTTTCTCACTGCGCATAATAAAATCCTTATAGTCAATGTCGTACTCTTCCAACTCCTCGTTGGACAAAAAACACTTTACTGTTTTTTCATCTACACGCTCTATCTTCATTTCTCTACACCCTCTTTACTATGTATACCGTAAGCCTTCACAATCGGGCCAGAGCGCATCCCGGGACTCTTAGCATTACATTTTGAAGAACTTCATATCCTCATTCAAAGATGTGGAAATCTCCTTCAGCTTTGTTGCTTCCTCCGACAACAGGTTAATTGTCGCGTTCAACTCCTGCATGGAAGCCGTGGTCTCTTCAGCCGAAGCCGCATTCTCCTCAGAGATTGCGGACAGGTTGGAAATCACATCGATGACGGAGGCTCTCGCACTGTTGCAGGAATCCGCGCACACGCGAATCTGCTGAGTGCCCTCTCTGGAGACGTCGATTCCGGTGCTTACCTCGCCGAACTTCTCCTTCGTATCGTTCAGCTTCTCCTGCTGCTCCCGCATCAGGACTTCCGCTTCCTTCATCTCGTCCATGGTCCGCTGGGACTCACTCATCAGGTTTCCGATAATCTGCTGGATTTCAACGGCAGCATCGTTGGACTGCACCGCCAGCTTCTGAATCTCCGTAGCAACCACCGCAAAGCCTCTTCCCGCCTCGCCTGCTCTTGCAGACTCAATGGACGCATTCAGGGACAGCAGATTGGTCTGTGACGCAATGGAGGTAATCAACTCCGTAGCCTGGCTGATCTGCTTGATGGATTCGTCCGTCAGCCGAATCTGATTGCCGATATTTCCGATTGCGCCGGAGGTCCGGTCGTTGGACTCGCTTAGATTCCGCATGGTTTCCGTAGACTCGCTGCCGGCCCTGCTCATGGCGTCGGAAGCCTCCGTCAGATCGTTTACGTTTTCTACAATGTCTTCTATTACCTCTCCCATAGCCACAATCTCGTTGGAGGCATTCTGAATCTCCTCCGCCTGGGATACGGCGCCCTTGGAAATCTCCTCCACGGCACGGCTCACATCATCTGTGGTATTGCTGCACTGCTTCGCCATATCCTCCAGTCCGTTGCCCGCTTCATACAAAGTATTGGCAGACTTCTGCAGATTGCCCACGATGCCGTTCAGCTTATCCTTCAGGCCCTTCACGGATCTTCCCATATCGCCGATCTCATCGGTGCGGTTCAGCACTCTCTGATCCACCTTTGCTCCCAGATCGCCGGAAGCCAGAACCTCTACCGCACTCTTTGCCCGCACGATACCGTTAGTCATGCTGTTTGCCACAACAATACCCAGTCCGCATACAATAAGCAGCATCGCTACAGAGATACCGACAACGCCGAGCACCTTCTGGCGAATAAAAGCATTCACATCTGTCAGAGGCTCTCCTGCAAACACAACGCCGATGACCTTGCCGGAAAGATCCTCCAGAGGAATATAAACGGCTACATACGGCAGACCGTTGATGACAATGTCAGTAGTCTCATACTTCTGGCCCTTCTGTACTGCAGCCCAAACCTCGTCGGAAATGTCCGTGCCCAGAATGCGCTCGCCGGTGCTGCTGTCTCTGAGGGACGTCACCCTTCTGGTCTTGCCGTAGCAGATAGTCACGTCCGCATCGCTTCCCTCTACATAGCTGTCAATCTCATCCATAAGAGCGGTAAGATTTTCCTCCCCCTTCCAAAGCTGCAAATCCTCGTCCAGATACCAGTCTCCTTCCATAGTAGTATAAGAACTCTTCAGAGACTGCGCCAGCAGACCCAGTCCTTCCAGAGACCGAGCCTGCATACCGCTTGACAGAGAATACATTGCATAAAGCGTCAGTACCACCGAAATAAATAACGCCGGTACAATCATCATGGCTATCAGCCTTACCCGAACACTAAACCTCATCTTTCCCTCTCTCATTTGTACCCCTTCCTTTTGTAATAAATTTTTGTATATGTAGGGACAGTTGTGAATTTATTTTATCATTTATTACCCAAAAGAGCAAGTATTTTATCTAAAACAGTAACCTTATTTATACGCATATTTACAGCCATTTTCATAAACCACCTTTGTCAATTTTCGTCAAATTTGGCAAGGATCAAAAATGCCGCCGAAAGGCGGCATTTAATCCTGAATCAACGTACCGGTGAAATGATTCCTTATCCCTTCAATCCCGTAGCCGCCACGCCCTCCACAAAATACTTCTGCAGAATCAGGAACACGATCAGCACCGGTATCAGGGACAGCACGGAGCCCGCCATAATCAGGCCGTAATCCGAAGAATACTGGCTGATGAACATTTTCAAGCCCAGCTGAATGGTCTTCTTGTTCTGGGATTTCAAATAAATCAGGGGGCCCAGATAATCGTTCCAGGTAGCCACGAAGGTAAATATAGTCAGTGTGGACAGGGCCGGCTTCGACAGGGGCAGCATAATACTCGCATATATCCTGTACTCGCTCATGCCGTCTATCCTGGCTGCCTCGCACAAATCGTCCGGTATTCCCTCGTAAAACTGCTTCATCATGAACACGCCGAAGGCCGAAAATGCCTGAAGACAGATGATTGCCGTCAGCTTATCGTTCAGCCCCATTTTCCGCATCATAATGAACTGGGGCACCATGTATACCTGCCAGGGCATTGCGATAGTCGCAATGTAGGCCAGGAACAACCCGTTCTTATGCCGGAAATTCAGCTTGGCAAAGGAATACGCCGCAAAGCTGCTGGTAAGCAGCTGCAGAAGGGTAACCACAATTGTCAGAAATACTGTATTTCCCACAAACCTGGCAAAGGGAATCTTTGTCCAGATATTGGAATAATTGCTCCACCTTGGCACCTCCGGAATCCACACAAAGGGATTCATCTGAAATACTTCCCTGTCGCTCTTAACAGACGCCGACAGCATCCACAGGAAAGGAATCACCATGACGACAGCAATCAAAATCAAAATAATATATACGATTACTTTGCCCACAACCGCTTTCGTATGTGCCGATTTCATATTGCTCCTCCTTTTTTATAACACATTGAATCCGTACACCTCTATCTGGCTCAAGGCCGGAAAAGGCGAAGGGTCATCCGCTTTTATCAGGCTGCCCAGCTCTATCCATGTGATCTCCCGCTCCGGGAAGGTGAGCACATGGCCCCCGCAGGATTTTTCCAGGGGAAAATCAATGCTGCTGCCGTCAGAAAAGCTTAATGTCACCTGACGCCACCAGTTGTCGTGAGGAAAGTCCGATCGGGTGTAAAGCACCACCCGGCCTGTTCTGACCTTCCGCCCGAATTCCACCTTCATCACCGCGTCGTCCTGCCGGTTGACGCCCCAGGACTGGTACGGCCATTGCCCGTGGGACAGGTTCGCCCGCACGCCGTCAATGGCATTCTTTGCCGCGAACACGGATTCCCCTCTGGTCTCCACGTTTGCCGTGGCATGGGGATAGCAGGGCACGTCGCAGTGCTGATCCGCAGGATTCAGCGCCAGATTCCGGTAAGCGGCAATTTCATCCTGCCTGGCCGCCTCCACATAGATATAATGCCTGTCTCCGCTGAACACCTTGGGGGAACAGCTGATACGCTTCTCTCCGAAGGGAATGGCGTAGGATACAGTCTTTTCGGTAATATATACAAAAGCCGCTCCCAGCGCATCATCCACCTGCCATTTGAGATAACAGTCCTTTACAGAGGCTGTAAGCTTTATCCTGTCACCCTCCTGATAGGTGCGCATACATACCAGATCCGCAAAATCTTCGCCGCTGCTCACGCAGATGGTGTTGTCAGATTTATCGATCACCTTTAAGGATACTATCATATTTACGCCTTCTCCTTCTTTGACTGCCCCCAGAACTGGATGATAGTCACTATCAGCACCATGACAAACAGCACCATGGCAATGGAGCTGGAATAACCCAAATCCCAGTCAATAAAGGCTTTCTGATAAATATAGTATACCAGCACCGTAGAGGAAAGGGTAAGCTCGCCGCTTCCTCCGCCGGCTAACATGACGGCAATGTCATAAACCTTAAAGCAGTTGATCGTCAGCATGACTACCACAAAGAATGTAGTGGAGGACAACTGGGGCCAGGTCACATATTTAAATTTCGCCCAGGTGCCCGCGCCATCCAGGCTGGCCGCCTCATAAAGCTCCGAGGAGATCCCCTGCAGTCCCGCCAGGTAGATCACCATGTAATAACCCATGTACTTCCACACGCTGAACAAAATCATGGACAACAGCACCAGCCCGCCGGTGAACCACTGGGGCAGCTTATCCTGATCCACACCGAAGCTGTTCAGCAGGATACTGTTGATAGGCCCCTTGGAAGGATGGAAGAGCATCTTCCATACGGCTGTGATTGCCACCAGGGAAGCTACATATGGAAAAAAGGCCAGGGTTCTGAAAATTCCCCTTCCTTTTACTTTCTGATTCAATACGATAGCCAGCGCCAGGGAGGCTATCATGGTAAGGGGTACTGTGCCCACGCAATATATGATAGTATTTTTCAGTGCGGCCTTAAAAAAGGTATCCCCCGCAAGTCTCCGGAAGTTGCTGAATCCCGCCCACTCAAGAGGATTGCTTCCGTCCCATTTCAAAAATGCAAGCCCGAAAGCAAACAGGATGGGAATCAGGGTAAATACGCAGAATCCGATAAAATTCGGAGCGATAAAGGAATAAGCGATCAGATCCCTTTTTGTCTCCCGGCTGATGATCCTGTCAGCCTTTATCTTGTCGATCTGCCTGTTCAGGGAACCGATTTTCGCCAGCATTTTACGCTTTTTCTTTTTGTCGCCTTCTGTTCTCACCGACACAATCAACTGTGTCAGTTCACTTTGCAGGCCGTCAATCCTGACAGCCTTCTGCGCTGCGTCCATCTTCGGCATACGATTACTCTCCTTTCCAAAACGGAGTTATTTACATAAAATGAGCCTCACCGGGCAACTGACAGGCCGTCCGGTGAGGCTCCCTGATTACTGATTCAAAACCTTCTGAACCTCTTCATTCATAGCCTGAATGCCCTCGTCGATGGACATCTCACCGGTCATGATGGAGCCGTGATAGGAATCCAGAATAGAGTTAATCTCGGATACGTTAGGCGCATAAGGAACCTCCAGGTACAGATTGGAGACATCCAGAGCAGCCTTGCTGGCATCGTCCTGGGGGAAGCCTTCCAGAGAAGCGATGGCATTCTTCACGTCGTCCGTCATGATTGCAGGGAAGTTACCGCTGGAAGCCATAACAGCCGCGCCCTCTTCGCCGCTGACCCACTTTACAAACTCCCAGGCAGCGTCGGGGGTATCGGAAGCAGCAGTAACGGAAAGTCCGGTAATGGTTCCCAGAGTGGAGCCGGGCTCCACGCCTTCAGCGTGAGGATACTTTACAATACCCCAGTTGCCGCAGAGGCTGGAATCATACTCGCCGCTCTTCAAGTTGCTGATAAGGGTTGCAATAAACCAGGAGCCCTGATTCATCATAGCCACGTCTCCGCCGGAGAATGCAGCGGAATAGTGAAGGCCCTCTGTCTTTAAGTCACTGTACTTTCTTACGACGCCGTCGTTTTCCTGTGCCAGAACCATCTCGTAATAGGGCTTCATAAACTCATAACTGCCGTCCAGAATGGTGTGCTGGCCGTCCAGTACGGACATCAGTCCGATACAGCTTCTCCAGGTATGATAATGTCCGCCGTAAACCTGGGAGCCGAAGGTGGTATCCGTCATCTGTCTTGCAAGCAGGTCATACTCTTCCCATGTCATGTCGTTGGTGGGATAAGCAACCCCCTTAGCGTCGAACAGATCCTTGTTATAGAAAAGTACCCAGAAGTCATTTCTGAAAGGCAGCTCATACAGCTGGCCGTCCACCAGCACCTGGTCGGTAGCCCCGGCAAATTTAGCCAGGTCAACCTTATCCTTTGATATGTAATCGTCCAGTGCAATAATGGAACCCTTCTGAACCAGTGTGGCATATCCGGGAACATCCTTGATGGTAACAACGTCAAAGTCGGAACCCTCGCCGGAAAGCTCGGTTGCAAGAACCGTCATGTAATCGGTAGAGCCAAGATCAACCATCTCGATGGTGACGCCGGGATGAGAATCCTCATACGCCTTCTTAATGTCTCCCCAGTACTGGGTGGTAGATTCATCCCAGATCGCCCACTTCAGAGTCACATCCCCCGAACCGGACTTTCCGGAATCGCCGTCTCCGCAGCCGGTCAGCATGGCTGCCGTCATTGCCGCTATAAGCGCGGCGCTGAGCAGTTTCTTTTTCATAGTACACCCTCCTTGTTATTGCCCCTTCGGGGCTTTCTTTTCCTGCTATGCTGTAAGTATAGAAAAAAACAGAAAAGGATAACATGGAAAAAATTAATATTAAATGTATTTTTTTTAGATTTTCGCAATTGTTTATGCTATAATGGGTGCAGAGGGGAGCTTTAACCATGAACAAATCCCACCGTCCCGGCAGAATTCAAAAGAAAATACTTGTCATCACCGTCTCCTGTCTGCTGGGTATGTGTGTGCTGATCAGCTTTGTCAGTTACTACCTGTTTCAGAATTATCTGCAGCACAGCCTGATTCAGTCTACGGAAACCAATCTGCGGCTGCTGTCCGATACCATGGACGGGAACCTGAATGACATTTACCGGATGGTCCGCTTCTGCCAGACCAATTCCGATATAGCCGCCTATATCAACAGCAGCCCCAACCCCGGAACCACCCTGGCCGTAGCCACCCACGACCGCATGACGGAGGAATATAATAATAATCCCTCCGGCGAATACATGATACGGCTGGCTGTTATCACCGAAGAGCATTTCCTGCAGATCGTCAGCGCTTCCTACTCCTCCACCGTCGACCTGGCGGAGAAGGTGCCGGAGCTCTCCTTTTACGAGACACTTTTAAACAGCCGCGGATACAATTTTTCCACAGGCTTTATCAAGGATCCCTTTTACCGGAAGGGAAAGGATGTACTTCCCGTAATCAGGCCCATCACCTACAAGTTTAATTCCATTCAGGGAGGATTTCTCTTTATCGAAATTTCTTCCGACCTGTTTACCGACGCCCTGCAGCGCTACGGCGCCGCGGAGGACAGCCCTGTCATCCTCACCATCGGCGGACACGACTACCTGTACGGCGGCGGCAGGCTGACAGAAACGGAAGCGGCTTGGGAGAACGTAAAGAATTTTTCCGATTCCGCCACCATAGAAGGTATGCAGGTGAACAAGGTCAGGGACAGCGGAGGAATCTCTCATTTTGCGGTGACCGCACCCTTAAATATGCCGGACTGCTATATCACCCAGATCATTTCCCGGACAGAGCTGCAGAGCCAGCAGCGGATTCTTCTGTTCCTCCTGGCAGGGACTCTGCTTGGAATCCTGGGCATCGGCACACTGCTGATGGCTATGCTGAACCGGATGATCAGCCTGCCCGTCATCAAAATCCGGGATAAAATGCAGCGGGTGTCGGAGGGTGATTTTACAAGGGATCCTTCCATTGAGTGGAATCACGAGCTGGGCGACATCGGAAGGGGTATCAACGATTTGTCCGAAAATGTATATCTGCTGATGAACAGGCGGCTGGAGGACGAGAAACAGAAAAAGGATCTGGAGTACAAGATGCTGCAGAGCCAGATCAATCCCCACTTCCTGTACAATACCCTGAATTCCATTAAATGGATGGCCACCATACAGGGCGCCGACGGCATTTCCGAGATGACTACAGCCCTTGCGAAGCTTTTAAAAAGTCTCTCCAAGGGAACCAGCCTGCTGGTGCCTGTCCGGGAAGAGCTGTCCCTGCTTCGGGATTACTTCACCATACAGCGCTACCGCTACGGCGGCACCATCACCCTGGACATTCATACGGACGATGACGAAATTTCGGATGTACCAATTATTAAGTTCACCCTGCAGCCCCTGGTGGAAAATGCCATTTTTCACGGCATCGAGCCGAAAGGCTCCGGGCATATTGATATACACCTGTATTATGAAGACAGTACAGATAAGGACGCGCCCCTCAATGTCCGCATTGACGTGACGGACGACGGTGTGGGAATGTCAAAGGAGAAGGCGGCGCAGATCCTGGTATCCAACAGCGAAAACAGCGCTGACTTTTTCCGGGAAATCGGCGTAAGCAATGTGCAGAAACGGCTGCAATATGAATTCGGGGAACAGTACGGCATTACGGTAAAGAGTGAGGAAGGCCGGTTCACCACCATGTCCATACTGATCCCCGGCCACAAAGCGGAGGAAACCATCCATGTATAAGCTTCTGATTGCAGATGATGAGCCCCTGGTTCAGGCAGGACTTAAGTCCATGCTGAACTGGTCGGATCTGAATATTGAAATTTGCGGCACTGCCATGAACGGCCAGACGGCTCTGAAAATGATTGAGGAGCAGAATCCGGACTTGTGTATTACGGACATCAAAATGCCCGTCATGAGCGGACTGGAGTTGATTCGCACCTGCAGAGAGCGCTTTGGCGGCGACAGGCCCTTGTTCATCATCCTCACCAGCTACGAGGATTTCCATATGGTGAAGGAAGCCCTTACCTATCAGGTCACCGACTATCTTGTAAAGCTGGAGCTGACCCCCGAAACCCTGCGGGAGGCTGTAAACCGCGTCATGGAGCGTATAAACCGGGCGGCGGAAAATGCTACCCCCCCCAATTCGATTACCTATTTATTTAATGAGAAGTTTTTTATCCGGCTTTTAAACAACCTGTTTGAATCAGAGGAACAGTTTGCGCTTCAAAGCCACGATTTGAGCCTGGACTTTCATTATAAGGCTTATGTCTGCTGCTACGGAGAAATGTCCGGCAGACAGGCGGACGCACTGCCTGCGGAAAAGCAGATTTCCCTTTTTTCCTCCTCCATACAGATATTGAAGGAGCTGACCGGGAAATATCGTTTCTGTTATGTCCTCACTCTGGACATCCGGCATTTTGCGCTGATTTTCTGCTATGAGGAAGCGCCGGAGAATCTGCCTGACACATGGGCGGGAGATCTGAAGGGCATCCTGGAAAGCATCCGGGAGACCCTGAACAACTATTACAATGTATCCTTCCGGTGCGGCATAGGCATTCCCGCAGGTGTGCCACTGGCTGTCTGCGACTCCTACCAGTGCTCCAGACAGGCTTTTCAGGAAGGATCCGGAGACTGTGCCGTTACCTGTTTTGAGGACTGTCTGCCCGGGCTGTCCGGCCACAACGCTTTTAATATCAGCCTGTTTAAGGAGGATTTAACCAAAGCCTTTGAGGAATATGACGCCCTGCTGCTTCAGCAGACCCTGGATGCTCTCTGCGAGCTGCTTCTGACTCACCCCCGGCATTATCTCCAGGCTCTGGACGCCGCCTGCAATATTCTGTTTCTCTCCCTGTCTCTGCTGCAGAACGGGGAAGCCATTGTTTCCGGCTTTTTCCGGGACAATCCGGACGGCTACCGCTCCATCTACAAACAGACTACCGTGGAGCAGGCAGTAAACTGGCTGAAATTCTTGGAAAAGCAGTTGTGCCTGCTATTCGAGGATCACCATAAGGACTACAAGAATCATATTGTCACCAACGTGAAAAAATATATCAACAGCCATGTATCGGAGCGTCTGTCCCTGAATGAGACCGCTGCCGTATTCGGCATCAGCCCCAACTACTTAAGCCAGCTGTTCGGAAAATACAATGATTTGGGCTTTTCGGAATATATCAATACCTGTAAGATCAACGAGGCAAAACGTCTGCTGGACGACGGCAGCCTGAAGGTATATGAAGTGGCGGATAAGCTGGGGTTTGAAAGTTCTTTTTATTTCAGCAAGGTATTTAAAAAGCTGGAGGGAATTTCCCCTTCGGATTATGTAAACCGCGCCGCAGGCGCGTGAACGGCTTAGACTCCACACAGTCAAGTCTGGAAGTAAACTTCCAAATATCGATTGGTATATGCAGGAGGTATCAGATATGGAAATGCGTTTTCGGGAGGCAGCCGATACATTCCTGGCTGCAGACAAAATCTTACAGGACTTTATTCCCTTTCCCGCCGCGGCGGACAGAAATGCTTATGAACGGCTGTCCCCGGAGCTTAAGCGGCGGCTGATCGCGGAGGGAGAAGCCTGCCCGGACTACGGGTATCCCCCCATTTATGCCACGGACTTCATGGCTTTTAAACGGACGGGAAACAGAGTGAATTTTGAACGCCTGTATTTTGAGCGGAGATATAATCTGAATTCCCTGGTGCTGGCAGAGTGTGTGGAGCATGAGGGCCGCTTCCTGGATCGGATTATCGACGGCGTCTTTCTCCTCTGCGAGGAAAGCGCCTGGCAACTGCCGCCCCACAATTCCTATGAGCGGAATCAGCCCCAGGAAATCCTGCCCGACGCCGCACGGCCCGTACTGGATCTCTTTGCCTGTGAAACCGGCGCTCAGCTGGCCTGCATTTACTATCTGCTTAAGACAGAGCTGGACGCTGTCAGCCCCTTTATCACCGCCCGCATCCTTTCGGAGCTGCATCGGCGTATTTTTGAACCCTACCTGCATCAGCATTTCTGGTGGATGGGACAGGGAGATGAACCCATGTGCAACTGGACTCCCTGGTGTACCCAGAATGTCCTCATTGCCGCGTTTCTGGCGGACTGCAGCGCAAACATACGGAGGGCGGTATTACAGAAAGCGGCTGCAAGCTGTGATTACTTCTTAAAGGATTACGGGGAAGACGGCTGCTGCGACGAAGGCGCCCTCTATTTCCGCCGGGCAGGACTGTGCCTGGACGGGGCGGCTGACCTGATGAACCAAGTGACAGACGGCGCTTTTTCTCATTTGTATCAGTGGGAGAAAATGAAAAATATAGCCGCCTATATAGAAAATGTGCATGTGGAAGGTAAGTATTACTTTAACTTCGCAGACTGTTCCCCTGCTCCGGGGCGATCCGGCGTCCGGGAATTCCTCTTCGGAAAGCGCACCGGGCAGCCCGGCCTGATGCTGTTCGCCGCAAAGGATTTTCAGACGGCCCAGGAGGAAATCTATCAGGAGGAAATCTACCGTCTCAGCCTTTACTACCGTCTGCAGAATGCCTTTTATTACAGTGAGGTTATGGCGTACGACGCCTCCGCTCCCGTGGTTCACAGGGATATTTATTATCCCAGCATCGGTCTGTTTATCGCCAGAGGCGGGGACTTCTGTCTGGCCGTCAAGGCCGGAGACAACGGCGACAATCACAACCACAATGACACCGGCAGTCTGACCCTGTATAAAAAGGGCAGGCCCGTGCTTGTGGATATAGGCGTGGAAAGCTACACCGGAAAGACCTTTTCCAACCAGCGGTATGAGATATGGACCATGCAGTCCGGCTATCACAATCTGCCTGCCATTGAAGGGACGGATCAGCATGAGGGCAGCAGCTACGGTGCTTCGGATGTAACCTATGGGCTGAATGAAGACAGGGCGGAAATAGCCATGGAACTGATTCACGCCTATCCGCTTTCCGAAACCGGACATTCCTACCGGAGACAGGTGCTGCTGGACAGGAAAACGGAATGCGTCACCCTGCGGGATACTACGGACTGCGGCAATGTGGTTTTAAACTTTATCACCTGTGAAAAACCGAAAACCGACGATTCTGTCATAATCCTCGGCGACGTGGAGCTGGAATTTAAGGGAGCCCGGCTTCTGGCCGTAGACACACTGCCCATCACGGACCCCCGTCTGCAGGCCGCCTGGGATCATGATTTGTACCGCATCCGGCTGACTATGACAGAAAGAGAGTTTGTGTTGAATATCAAATAAAGCGGACAGACCGGAAAAACATATGCCTATTTGCCGATTTAAGAAATAATTTATTGAAATACGCAAATGCTTACAGTATGATAAAAGAAAAAGGATGTGACTAAATGACACAAATCAAAGAAAGAGCCGTTGAATTGATTCAGCGTATGCCGGACGATAATATGCTTTATGTAATTAATATTCTTAAAAATCTGGAAGAAATGGCGGCAAACAAAGATAGCGACAGAGAGCAGGCAATGGCGGCATTACAGAATATACTGAAATATAAAGGAAAACTGCCGGAGGACTTTGATGCAGACAGAGAACTGGCAGAGGCAAGGGAAGAACGTTATGGTAATATTGGTTGACACAAATATTCTTATAGATGTTATTGCCAATCGGGAACCTCATGCTGAATATGGGGAGAAGATATTAGAAAAATGTGCAAAGCGAGAAGTTGTTGGTATCATAGCCGCCCATAGTATCCCGAATTTGTTTTATATCCTCAGAAAAAAATTCAGCCAGGATGAAAGACGGAGTTTATTAAGAAATTTATGTTCCATATTTCGTATTTCTGATTTGAATACTAAAAAAATTTTGGCTGCATTGGACAACAATAAATTTTCAGATTTTGAGGACTGCCTGCAGGAGGAATGCGCGGCGGAAGAAATGGCAGATTATATTGTAACCCGAAATCCTGATGATTTCAAAAACGCAAGAGTAAAGGTACTTGAACCGTCTGAATTTTTACGTCTTGATAAATTTTAAAAAAGCAGGCTGAATGCCTGCTTTTTCTATTTCTTCCCACAGATTTCCCCGTACATTTCCGGCCGCCTGTCCCGGAACAGTCCCCAGCTGAACCGCATTTCCTCCACGGCGTCCAGGTCAAAGGTGTGTAAAATTACGGTTTCCTCCGTGGGCCCTGCGTCCTCCAGCACCTCCCCCGTCTCGTCGGTGATAAAGGAAGAACCGTAGAATACCAGGGATGAGGACTGGTTATTGTTGTCCTTTGCGGGAGTTACCCTTTCCTCTCCGATGCGGTTTGCGGCAATCACCGGCACCACATTCGCCGCCGCGTGTCCCTGCATACAGCGCCGCCAGTGAGGCATACTGTCGCACTCTATGATAGGCTCGGAGCCTATCGCGGTAGGGTAAAATAAAAGCTGCGCGCCCATGAGGGCCATACACCTTGCCGTTTCCGGAAACCATTGATCCCAGCAGATCCCTAAGCCTATCCGCCCATAGGCCGTATCCCACACCTTAAAGCCGGTGTCTCCCGGCGTAAAATAAAACTTCTCCTGATAAAAATGGTCGTCGGGGATGTGGGTCTTGCGGTAAACCCCCAAGACACGGCCGTCTGCGTCAATGACTGCCACGGAATTATAGGTCACATTGCCGTCTCTCTCAAAAAAGCTGACGGGCAGAACCGCCTTCAGCTCCCCCGCAAGCTTTTGAAAACGCTGCACTGCCGGATTTTCCTCCAGCGGCTTCGCCAATCGATAAAAGTCATAATTTCTCTCCTGACAAAAATACTTTGTCTCGAACAGCTCCGGCAGGAGAATAATCTGCGCCCCTTTGCCGGCCGCCCGGCGGACGTGGGCTTCCGCCGCCTCTATATTTTCTTCCACAGAGCGGTTGCAGTACATCTGCACCGCCGCCACAGTCACATTTTTCATGCTTCCTCTCATTCCGCCGCGCAAGCGGCATCCGGCCTTCAAGCCCTCACTCTTTCCGGCAATTACTTTTTACGGTTCCAACCGGGACTTCATATCGGTATCTGCTGCGTAATGCAGTGAATGTTGCCGCCGCCGATCAAAATGTCTCTGGCGTAAATCTGTACTACCTCCCGCTCCGGAAACAGTCCCTGCAGTATCTCCTTTGCCGCCTTATCCGCCGGGTCATCAAAGCCCGGCATAATGATATTTCCGTTGGAAATGTAGAAGTTTACATAAGAAGCCGCCAGCCTGTCCCCCGGCCTGCGGGCAGGCTCATCCCAGCAGCAGTCCAATCCACGGCACTCCTCCTCCGTCATCACTATCGGCTTTGGCAGAGGCAGCTTATGCACTTTGATACGCCTGCCTCCGGCATCCGCAGCCTGCTCCAGATAGTCCAGACAGGCCTTTGACATGGCATACTGAGGATCATTCCTGTCTTCCGTCCAGGCCAGCACCACCTCTCCGGGCGCCACGAAAGCACAGATGTTATCCACATGCCCGTTTGTTTCGTCCAGATAAATTCCACAGGGCAGCCACAGTACTGTGGACAGATTCAGGTATTCCTTCAGAACAGCCTCAATTTCCTCCTTAGTCAGGTCAGGGTTCCGCCCTCTGCTCAACAGACAGCTCTCCGTCACCAGACCGGTGCCTTCTCCGTCCACATGGATAGAGCCTCCCTCCAGAATGAAATCCCGCCTGCAGTACACATCCCTGTCCAGCAGATCGCAAAGCTTCCGGGCCATCCTGTTGTCCCTGTCCCAGGGAAAATAAAGCCCGTCCTCAAGACCGCCCCAGGCGTTAAAGCCCCAGTCGATACCGCGGATTTCTCCCTGTTTATTTTTCACAAAGGTAGGCCCGTAGTCTCTGGCCCAGGCGTCATTGCTGCTCATCTCCACCACCCGGATCTGCTCCGGCAGCATGGCCCTTGCATTGTCGTACTGGGCCTCGCTTGCGCATACCGTCACCTTTTCAGACCGGGCGATTGCCTCCGCCGCCTGTGCGAAAGCCCTGCGGGCGGCATATCCGCCGTACTGCCAGGAATCCGGGCGCTCCGGAAATATCATGATACAGCCCTGATGGGGCTCGTACTCCGCCGGCATACGAAAGCCGTCCTTCGCCGGCGTGGACTCCGTAATAATCTTCATCTGGTTTCCTCTTATTTTTCCCTCTCATTTTTTATTTAGAAATTTTATAATTTCTTCCGGGTTATGACATAATTTTGACACATTTATAGTGTATGATGAATATATAAATAAATGGAGCTGTTGAGTTTTAACATTATAGTTAGGGTTCGGTCAGCTTCGACTAAATACAATCCTGCCAATGCAGGTTTACATAGGCGTCAGACGGCGCAATACAAGGTTCCCGGTATCTGCCGGGAACCTTGTATTTACCGGCCGTTTGCCAATCCCGCCAACCACCCGTTCCGTTTACAGACGCATTTTAAAATCCTCATAGCCGAACTGCCTGACCCTTCTGTACTCTCCGCTTTTTTCCCGCAGCACAATGTCCGGCAGGGGCATACCGTTAAAGGTATTGGTTTTTACCATGGAATAAATGGCCATGTCTTCAAATATCAGCCTGTCCCCCTCCTGCAGCGGTGTGTCAAAGGAATACTCTCCTATCCTATCCCCCGCAAGGCAGGTAGGCCCTCCCAGACGATAGGTAAAGGGCTTCTCTCCCGGTTCACCGCTGCCCTGAAGCGGCGGTCTGTAAGGCATTTCCAGCACATCAGGCATATGGCAGGCGGCGGAGGTGTCCAAAATGACATTTTCTCCCTGTACCTCCAGCACACTGCTCACCAGAAAGCCGGCATTCAGCGCCACCGCCTCCCCCGGCTCCAGATATACCGTCAGGCCGTACCGCTGCTGCATTCTTCTGATGCACCTTTCCAGCCTTGGAATGTCATAGCCCTCTCTGGTGATATGATGTCCCCCGCCGAAATTAATCCACTGCATCCCCCACAGATATTCGCCGAACCGTTCCTCCACTGCCTCCAGCGTCTTCTCCAGAGCGTCCGAATCCTGCTCGCAGAGGGTATGAAAATGAAGCCCGTCCACCAAAGAAAGCAGGCTCTCCGGCTCAGCGTCTATCTCCGGCTGTCTCCGAATTCTGCCGCCTTCCTCTTCCGCAGGCCGGATAGTGTTCTCCGGGAGCGCTTCCCTTGTTACTCCCAGACGGGAGCCCGGTGCGCAGGGGTCATAGATTGCATGGCCTTCCTGGGTGGAACATTCCGGATTGACGCGCAGGCCGATACTCTTTCCCGCCGCTTTAGCCTGCCGGCCGTATTTTTCCACCTGCTTCAGGGAATTGAACACAATATGGCCGCAGTATTTCAGAATCTCTTCAAAGTCCTCCTGCCGGTAGGCAGGGGAAAAAATATGGTTCTCCGGCTTCCGCCCCAAGGCCCTCAGGGGAGCGCACATCTCCTCCTCGCAAAGTCTGGCCTCATACAGCCCGCTGGCCGCAGCGCCGGATAAATACTCTCCAATCAAAGGATAAAGCGCATACATGGAAAATGCTTTCTGGGCAAGCAGAATTTTCGCTCCCGTGCGTTCCATGACTCCCCGCAGTATTTTTAAATTATGCTCTATCAGCCTTTCATCCACTATATAGCAGGGTGTGGATAATTCAACCCATTCCATCTTTCCTCTCATTCCGCCGCCCAAGGCGGCACAGACAATTCACAGATTGCCCGTTTCGCCTCAACATTTTGCAGGCAGCCATCTGCACAGGGCTTTCTCCAGCTTCTTCAGATCAATGGGTTTGGAAATATGTTCGTTCATGCCCGCCACCAGAGACGCCTGAACATCCTCCGCAAAGGCGTTGGCGGACATGGCAAGAATCGGTACTTCCTTTGCATAAGGCCGATCCATGCTGCGGATAGCCTTTGCCGCCTCATAACCGTCCATAACCGGCATCTGGATATCCATAAACACAATATTATAATACCCGTCCTCTGCGGCTGCCAGTTTTTCAACGGCTTCCCTGCCGTTCCATGCCTGCTCAATCTCCAGCCCCACCATCTCCAGAATTTCACGGATAATGTCGGCGTTTGACTCATTATCCTCCACCATCAGCACCCTGTACCCGCTGAAATTTTTCTCCGTCAGAGACTGAATCGGGGACTTTTCATCCTCCGCCTGCTCACCGGTTATAATCCGGAACAGATGAATCAGCCGGGATTTGGAATCCGGCCTGGCAATAAATCCGGCTGCGCCTGCTGTCCGCGCCTCCGTCTCAATGTCGGACCAGTCATCCTCAGAAATAACCACCACCGCCGTGGAACCGCCTGCCAGGCTGTGAATCTCCCTTATCAGCTCCACAAGGGCGGCGTCCTCCAGCATGCCCCGTTCCAGAAGCACCGCGCAGTAATCGTCCCCCTCCTCCCGACGTCCGGTAATACGCTTCAGGGCCTCTCTGTCCGTCAACACCCATTCGCTCCTGACGCCCAGTCCGGCCATGGTATCCCGGGCAGCCTTACACAACTCCTCATCTCTGCTCACCACCAGCACTGCGGAATCCGCAAGCTGCGGAAACACCACCGTTTCCTCCTCCAGCAGCTTCAGGAAGATTTTGACGGTCACCTTTGTTCCCTTATTCGGCGTACTCTTCACATAGACGCCGCCGTTCATCATGCGGACAATATTGTTTGTAATCGCCAGACCTAGGCCGCTTCCCTGAACCTTTTCCACACGGCGGTCCTTTGCCCGGGCAAAGGGTTCAAACAAATGCTCCATAAACTCCGGATCCATGCCGATACCGTTATCCTCCACCACAATTTCATAACAGCCGATATCCTGCTTGTTGGTAGGCTTCTCCTCCAGCGTCAGGCTGACCCTGCCGTCCTCCAAGGTATAGTTTGCCGCATTTTCCACAAGATTCATGATAATCTGGTCGATACGCCGCCTGTCGCCCAGCACCTTCTCATGCTCAAGGTGCAGAATCTTCATGGAAAACTCATGCCCTCTTTCCCTTACATATGACCCCAATATGACATTAAAGTTTTCAAACAGCTCCGGCAATTCAACTTCTTCCTCCTGAAGCGTCATTTTGCCGGATTCAATCATGCTCATATCAAGCAATTCATCCACAAGGGACAACAGATATTTGCCGGAAACGGAAATCTTTTTCAGACACTCTGCCACCCGCACCGTATTATCCGAATGTCGCTCTGCAATAGCCGTCATGCCGATAATAGCGTTCAGGGGCGTACGGATATCGTGGCTGATCTGGGCAAGAAACTCTGACTTCGCTGAATTGGCCCTGTTTGCCGCCTCATATGCCTCCCGGAGAGCCTCCTGCTGCCGGACTTCAGCCTGTTGTATCTCCCTCTGCAGATTCCTGGCTCCCAGATACACGCAGTAGAGCTTCTCATACCGGTCAAAGGCCGGCGTCAGCACAAAGCGATGCATATCCCGGCTGCCGCTTCTCTGATAAAGGCTCACATCAAAGGAAACCTCCTGTTTCAGCTTTTTCAGATTTCCGGGCTCCAGATACTGTTCAAAGACGGGCCACTCATCCTCGCCGATACGGTTTTCCATATAATCCTGCCAGACCTGCCGATAGGAGCTTTCCGTACCGCTTTTCTCCGGCTCATTCCTGTCCTGCAGAATGACCACCGTGCCCGTCAGCATGTTGATTTCCCAGGCAATGTCCATAAAGAACATCATGTTCTGAAAAAGCGCATGGTTATAATCATGCAGATTCATATCCTGTTCTTTTTCCGTCAATCCGAAATTATTCATCTCACTCATATCGTCTCTTCCCATTCCACCATAATCTCTTCACAGGTATCGACATCTATATTCTCCACTGCTTCCAGCAGCCGTTCAAAAAGCTCCGCCTGCCTTCCGCTGTAAGAATACTCCTTCATTGCACCGGCCGCTTCCTCCATCCTGTCCATATCCAACTCATCCATGGCTATCCGCATGTCTGCAAATAATTTCTGCAGGGTTTCCTTCGGAATCTCTCCCTTGCCTCCTCTTGTCTCCTGCTCTTCGCAGAAGGGAGAAAGCACCGGTATGTATGCCATGTACTCCAGCAGCATCTCGTCCGTCCGGGCATGAATCATGGCCCCGTCCTTCCTGTTTCCTGCATCCTCCAGGGCCGCCGCCTTCTCCGAAAGGGGGATGGCTCCGATCTGCCTGGCCGCGCTCTTCAAGGCGTGCACTTCTATAGTATATGCACTCCAGTCCTCACTTTTTTCCGCATCTTTGATCTGCTTACACTTTTTCTCAATGACACGGTAAAAGTCTTTCAGTACTGCCCAGAACAGCTTCTCGCTTCCCAGCATGCCGATGGCCGTCTCCGTGTCCAGGTTCCCTACCTTGACTTTGTCTTGCTTTTCCTGCTTATTCTCCTTTGCAAGGTCAAGGGCGGAAATATCCGTTCTCACTATCTTCTCTGCGGGAAGCCACTGCGCCACCTTGGAAATCAGCATTTTCAGTTCCACAGGCTTGGCAATGAAATCGTTCATGCCCTCCTCCAGAAATACCTCCCTGGTACCGCTCATGGCGTTGGCAGTCAGGGCGATAATGGGTACGTCGTTGTACTCCGGATGAAAGCGCCGTATGATATGGGTGGTCTCCACGCCGTCAAGCTCCGGCATCATGTGATCCATAAAGATGATGTCATACCGATGCTCGGAAATTTTTGTAATCGCTTCCTTGCCGCTTAAGGCCAGATCCACCTTCATCTGCAGCGGCTCCAGCAGACCCTCCGCCACCGTGAGGTTAATTGCATTGTCATCTACAATCAGCACCTCCGCGTCCGGCGCTATGAAATTAAACTCCACCACGTCTGCATCCTCGTCCAGGGAACGCAGCCTTTCATGGTTGAAAATCATAGCCTCGTTCATGGAATACAGGGGCTTTCTTACCATATGTATATTGGGCGCGTTGTAATGGCCCTCCAGAGACTGAAAGGGGAACAGAAACGCCGCCGTAAGCGCCGGGGTATTCTGTACAAACTCCTCTATCAGGGGCGTCAGCAGTTCTCTCTCCGCAAACAGGAAGCATTCCCTGCCCTCCGGAATTTCAACTTCCTCCATGGAAGAAATCTCATGGTACTCCACGCCAAAGCGCTGACAATCCGCCACCAGATTCTGTTTGAGATACTCGTTCTTTATCAGTCCGTAGACCAGAATGTTTTCAGGATTTTTAACGGAGATGCTTGACTCTGCATTAATCAGCGTCTGCGGTATTTCAAAGGAAAACATGGTTCCTTTGCCGTACTGGCTCTTGACGTGAATCTCACCGTCCATCAGATGGGTCAGCTGCCGGGAGATGGCCAGGCCCAAACCCGTTCCCTCAATGTTACGGTTCCGCTTGCTGTCCACCTGCTGGAAGGAATTGAAGATTCTCGTTAAATCCTCCTCCTTGATGCCGATTCCGGTATCCTCTACGGCAAAGCACAGAAGCACTTTCCCGTCCTCTTTTCTTTCGTGGAACATCCTCACCATCACCTGTCCCGTGGTGGTAAACTTGGTGGCGTTGTTGACAATATTCAGCAGAATCTGTTTGATACGGATATTGTCTCCCAAGAGCCTGCTGGGGATCTCCGGAGAAATATCCAGCACCAGCTCCACTTCCTTATCCTTCAGCCGCTCCTCCGCAATGGTGGCAATATCGTTGACAATGGACATGGGCTCGTATTCCACCGGCACAATATCCATTTTCCCCGCCTCAATCTTTGAAAAGTCCAGAATATCGTTAATGATTGTCAGCAACGCCTTACCGGAAGACTTTATCTGACGGACATACTCCCTGGCAGCAGGGGGAAGCTTTTCCCGCAGAGCCATCTCCGCCATGCCGATTACCGCGTTCATGGGCGTCCGAATCTCATGACTCATATTTGCCAGAAAATCGGATTTCATATTGTTTGCCCGCTCGATCTCCCGGGTACCCTGTATGCTCCTGTACTGCCCATAGGCCATATCAGACAGCACGTTTGCCACAATGAACAGGAATTCTGCCGCCTTGTCAATCTCCTTCTTCTCCAGAATCCTGACCTTCTGCGCCGCCTCCCAGAGATCCTGGGGCCGCACCCCCAAATCCCAGGCTATCTTGAATATCTGCTCTTTTTTAGGCGGCTCCGTCAGAACCTGGCCGCCGATAAAGCTGCCCACCATCTGTCCGTCCGCCAGTATGGGCGCCGCATAGTCAATCAGCCCCGCATGGCAGTAATAGGTAGTGGGGCCGCCCTCCTTCCAGGAATCCTCCGCACCGAATTTATCGCACTGCTCACAGCGTATATGGCCGTCTTTTGACTGGCGGGCATACTTCATACAGAAATCCGTAAAGTTAGAACCCTTCGTCACCGGAACGCCGTCCGCGTCCGTAGTCAGCGCCGCCATGCCCGTCATGGCAGAAAAGGCGTCCTGCACCCGCTGTAACGTCTCAACACTGATTAAATCCGTTAAATGTAATATTTCCTCCATCACTTATTACCTCTGATTCCTTTTTTCTTAAAACAGTATCTTACACTAAGCAGTATCTTACACTTCCCCAAACTGATTTTTAATGGCCTCAATCAACTTATCATGCTCAATGGGCTTTAAGAGATAGCCCTGGGGCTTCAGCGACAACGCTTTCTGAATCTTTGTCTTTTCCTTCACGCCGGTGAGGAAAATCACCGGAATATCCTTTGTGGATTCGTCCTGACGCAGCTTTTCCAGCACCTCGGATCCGCTCTCCTCCGGCATCTCATAATCCAGAAGAATCAAATCCACGGATTTATTCGTCAGATATTTCCTGGCAATCTTTCCGCTGATAGCCGTCGCCACCTCATACCGATCTCTGAGGCTTTCCCTAATTACCTTCAGCATCATGGGATTGTCGTCCACCACCAGAATATGCCTTTTCACCGGACGGGCCAGCTGCTCCGCCATCTCCGGCGGCATGTCCAGATTCAGCATCCGCGCCGCCTCTATCAGCTTATCCTCCTTGGACGGATCCGACGCCCCCCCCGGTTGGCTCTGCTCCGTCTTCCGGTTTCTGCCTGCTTTTGTCTGCCTGTTGTCCAGGAACCTGTTCAGGCGCGCCAGGATCTGGGTAATTGACAGCATGGACTTCTCAATCACCAGCTGCGCAGAGTTTGCGGAATAGCGGCAGAACTCGTCACAATCCTCACTCTGTCCGATAATCACCAACGGAATATCGTCCTCCTCCAGCTTGCTCTTCACGGAAAGTATCTGCTGCATATCCTCATAGCTGTCTTCCATAAGGCAATAGACAAGGGCGTCCGGTTTATAATATTTCAAATGGTTCCTGACGTCCTCAAAGCGTCCGGTGCATGAAAGGCATTCCAGTTCATCCCGAAGATGAGTGAAAAAGTCTCCAATCATCACCTTGTTCCTTCCAACCAGCAGTACGCTGTACTTTGCCATAATCCACCCTCCTTTTTCTGTCTGGGACTATTGTACCATATACCGATTATCGAATGCAATACATTTACAATATGTTAAAACTTTTATTCTTTATTTTCGTCTGTATTTACAGAGTGGTTTACATCATGTGAAGGGGGATGAATTTTATGAAAATCACAAAAAGTGCTATAAACGGTATTTTGTATCGTGGAATCTGCGGGGGAGTCTGCGCCGCGCTGACGCTTGCCGCCCTCGCAGGCTGCGGAAACGGCAGCAGCAGCCGGAACCTGATGAATGAAGTGTCAGCAGGGCGGGAATCGGCAGGCGGGAGCTCTGCGGAGACGGACGGCGGTTCGGTCAGCAGCGCACAGACCGGCGGCTCACAGGCTGACGGCGATTCGGCATATTCGGGCGGCGGAGGGCAGACTGACGGCGGTTCGACCATTGAGGGCGCACAGGCTGGGGACGGCCGGGCATATGCGGACAGCAGTGCCTCGGCTGACGGCGGTTCGGCCGCCCGCAGACTGCCCTCCGCAGACGCCGTTACCTATACGGATTTTGCGGTGCGCCTGTTTCAGGAGTGCACCCGCTCCCGGACAGAGGGCAATGTACTTGTGTCGCCTCTGTCTGTCATCAACGCCCTTGCCATGACTGCAAACGGCGCACGGGGAGAGACTCTGGAGCAAATGGAAGAGCTGCTGGGCGCAGATTTAAATTCTCTTTGCAGTTACCTGAGCAGCTACAACCGAAGCCTTCCCGCAGGGGAAAAGCAGAAGCTGCATTCGGCTGATTCCATCTGGATAAAAGAGGACAAAAGCTTTACCGCTTCCCCTGACTTCCTGCAGGCAAACGCCGAATGGTTTGGCGCCGACGTTTATATGGCGCCCTTTGATGCTTCCACTCTCAAGGACATAAACCGGTGGGTATCTGAAAATACGGACGAAATGATTCCTGAGATTCTGGATGAGATTCCGGCAGATGCAGTCATGTATCTGGTGAACGCTCTTGCCTTTGACGCCGAATGGCAGTCCGTCTATAAAGAGTACCAAATCAGAGAAGGTACCTTCACCCTTGAGGACGGCACCGTACAGGATGCCGAAATGATGTACTCCACCGAATATACCTGGCTCCAGGATACACAGGCGCAGGGCTTTGTAAAATATTATTACGACACCGGATATGCCTTTGCAGCCCTGCTGCCGGATGAGGGCGTCAGCCTGGCGGATTACACGGCTTCCCTTACGGGGGAGCGGCTGCATGAGCTGCTGTCCGATACTGCTTCTCCATCCCCTTCCGTTGAAGCAGCCATCCCGAAATTCAAATCGGAATACAGCGTATCCCTGAATGACATTCTGGAAAATCTCGGCATGACAGACGCCTTTGACTCCGACAGGGCGGATCTCTCCGGGCTTGGAAGCAGCCCTGACGGAACCCTTTACATCAGCCGCGTTCTCCACAAAACCTTTATTGCACTGGATGAAAAGGGCACAAGGGCCGGAGCCGCCACCGCGGTGGAGATAGTCAAGGAAAGTGCCGCGATAAACCCCCTTGAATCAAAGACAGTTTATCTGGATCGGCCCTTTGTGTATATGATTATCGACTGTGAAGAAAATCTGCCTGTGTTTATGGGCACGGTGACGGAGCTGGAGCAGTGATGCGGCCCCGGATAGTGCCTTGGACTACTTTGGGGATTTTATGGGAAATGCCGGAGATGCGATGCTTTTTTGGTGTTCTTGTATTGAAAATTTGGGGGAGACAAGCGCAAACAGTTTAACTATAATTCAACTCGTTTACAAAAGTCCGGCTGAAAATACGCCAGAAAACCAGAAGCTGCCAGAAGTTCAGCACGCTTGAACCCAATATAAAAATCGAGTGAAAAGATGGTTAAAATAACAAAAAACACTTTTCATCTATATCT
Organism: Acetatifactor muris; assembly: GCA_023664365.1. Classification (GTDB taxonomy): domain Bacteria; phylum Bacillota; class Clostridia; order Lachnospirales; family Lachnospiraceae; genus Acetatifactor; species Acetatifactor muris_B. Next base: position 32,636 of record JAMPFR010000009.1, read on the forward strand.
TTTCCGGCTATAATACCTATATAGTCTCGTATACTATTTACATATCCGCAGTTTCCGAATTTTGATGCCACCATAGACTATGGGGTTGCAAGCCCTGGAAGATACAAAATGAAAGGAATCTAAAGCATTGCAGACAAGCACAGAACAGCAGGCACTCATCAAACAGCTGAACGTCATAGATGATGTGTTTTTCCACAAAATTGCAGAAGATAAAGATGTCTGTGAAGAAATCCTGCGGATCATCCTCCAGAAGCCACGGCTGAAAGTAATAGATGCACAAACACAACGCTTTTTGCGCAATATCGGGGCGCACTCTGTGATCCTTGACTTGCTTTGTGAAGATGAAGATGGCAGCCGGATCAATGTGGAAATGCAGAAAACTGATGATGACCATGTAAAACGTGTCCGTTTCAATAGTTCCAACATTGACACCACTTTTACAGAAAAAGGATTAGACTATAAAGACTTCCCTGACATTTATGTGATTTTTATCTCTAAATTCGATATGTTCCAGAAAGATAAAACGATTTATCATTTGGAAACTATCATTAGGGAAACCGAAACATTTGTAGATGATGGCATCCACCGGATATTCGTGAACTGTGCAGTAAATGATGGATCCGATATCGCGGAACTGATGCAGTACTTTAAAAACAGTACCGGCAAAAACAACAAATTCCCCAAATTATCAGACAGGGTATATTATTTTAAGGAATCAAAGGAAGGAGCTGACGCTATGACACAGGTTGTTGAAGATTACTTTAAGAAAAGAATTTCTGAGCAAATGTCTGAACACGACAAAGAAACAGTAAAGGTACTTTTGCAGAATGGTGCATCTGTCGATTTGATAAAGAAATCATTCCCAACTCTCTCGGTGGAATATATCGAAAATCTGGATCAGCAACTTTCAGTAGTTGGACAATAGCAGAAACTTGTCCTCTCTGAAAAATCATAATTCAGTATTCTAACAGGGAACCCGTATATATGGTTCCCTGTTGACTATCATAACAATCAATCTCCCACTGCCTTCAGTTTCGCATTTGCCGGCTCCAAGATCACATCCGCCCCACAGTCGCTGATCCGCTCCTCCGTCTCCTTGATCCCAATGAAGATTCAGATCCGTTTATTTTCCCAGTCAACCTTGTTCCATTTCAGCCCTGATATTGATACAACGACGTAATAATTTCAAATAAACCCTTTCTTTTTCAAGTAACAATAAGAATCACCGGCGCTGTTAATTTTACGTTCCACAACCTTATCGATGTGTCTGTCTATACGCTTTTCGACCCCTTTAAAAACTGTATTCACCGTGAATCCGGCCGCCATTCCGGCAGCTGCCCCTATGGGCTTTGCTGCCGGAGCCAACGGCGGCACCATGGCAACAGCCATTGTTACAGACACATCCACCGCTCCGGCAACTGCAGCAGAGGCCGCTGATTTTCCTGTGTCGCATACGACGCCCATCACGGCCTCATCCGCATCCTGCCTCCCTTTCAGCACGTCATTGCCGTTTTTAACAATGCTGGCCGCCCCGCCGACTATTGCCCCGCCTTTCGCCATGTTACCTGCATAATGGCCGACTGCGCCGAGATGCTTGAACGGATTGGCGCCATTCGCCTGGCAGGCTATCAATTCCGTTGTCTTTGAAGAAACTCCACTGTCCTGAACCCTCGTCGCCGTTTTTGTCTTCCCGTTTTTCAGGGAGCGATTGACGGCGTCGGCTGTCTCCGTTGTACCTACAACATTTGTCCGGGAATACTGTCCTTCTCTGATTCTTTTAACCGTATCCTGTACGCCGGCGCTGCTCGGTGTGTCTTTGCACTGAAATCTTTTTACGATACGTCCTCCTTGTTTTACTACAATGTCATCTCGAACGGCAATCGGAGACTTCGTCAGATATGCCCTCCTCCCGGCTGCAATGTTTCTCATGTCCGCATTAAAGCGATCTTTATAGCATATCTCCAGGACATGCCCCTTCAAATTCTTACAATGCCCGGCTCTCTGAAGAGCCCTCTGCGCCACCGACCATTGATATGTACCGTTTGCCAGCCCGATTCCGTATACCGTCTTGTCTGCTTTACTCATAGAAACCTCCTTATCTCGCCACTTTTCTTAATTTTTCCATTCTGTTCTTTGTCATAGCCGAAATACCTTTATTTCCCAGAATCCTTCCCTCCCTGCGCCGTTCTATCATATTTTGGTATGAGCCCAGCATTTCCCTGCACTCTCTGCGGTACAAACGCTTCCTGACAGGATGAAAGCCGGAGGGCTTGCCTGAGAGAAGCTTATCTGCCCTCTTATTAAGAACAACCGTGGGAAATAACTTAGCTGCCGTCTTGTTAAAATAATTCATGATACTGCCTCCTCTCTTCTTATAAAGGTCACGTTACTGTCCGTTTCCTCAGTTTCCGTTTCCTCAGTTTCCGTTTGAAAAATACGTTCCGAAAACACAACATTTACTGCTTCCTGAAATGCAGTCATGTTTTTCCTGTACAAATACTCCTTATACCGGCTTAGTTCATCTGCCAGCTTCCCGGCAACTATGCGCAGCACACAGGCGTCATCCAGCATTCCCATGATAGGAACCGCATCCGGAATCATGTCCACCGGAAGAGCCAAATACGTCAGGGCGGCCATGATGGTGCCTTTTGCTGCCGTCGAGATATTGTATTCCCTCTTATGGGAGTCAACCAGCATACCGCAGAAGAGATTAATATTAACGGCTGCTTTCCCCAGCACGGGTATCCGCGCCATTTTTTCTACGAACTTACAGCAGTTTTGCGTGAAATCATTCAGTCCCGCTTCGCTCATAGTATTCTGCATCGCTTCCTCCATTTTTTCCATCGCCATCCCGTTCGCCCATTCCCAGATTTCCTCGTCTGATTTGTTTCTGAGAATGTCTTCATACTTTGTTTTCATAGCTTTTATGCTCCTTTCTTTTGGGTTACCTGTTTCTTGATTACAGGCTTATTATAACAGCCCCCCTATTCTGAATTGTAAAAATGCTTTTCATCCCGCAAGAGCCGCAAAAAAACAGGTGAACAGCGCTCTGCCGTCCAACCTGTTTTTGAAAAATAGTACGATTGACACTGATTCATACAACCGCTTATTACTCCATCTCTTCCTCCATGACCTGTTTGAAGCTTTGCTTACAAACCTCCTTGATTTGGCTAAGTGCCATAAAAAAGTATTGCTTTGACCGCCTTAAATTTTTCCGGCGCAAACTAACGGAAACAAGCCTTGAATAAGCGGTTAAACGTGCGCTGTCATTTTTTTCCGTATATTCCAGTGACTGCCGGATCATTTCTTCTGCTTCCTCCAGCTTTCCCATTTTTTTATACAATACGCCCATCTGGCACAGCAGAGCCGTCAGCATTACCATATCCCTTTCATCTTCCTCTGTCTGCAAACACAGCTTTAGGGATTTCTCACCATATTCCGCAGCCAGTCCCAGAGTCTTTTTATCCGTCAGATAGAATCGGCAGGCCAGCAGATAACTACTTCCCAAAAGAAGAATTTCTCCGTCCTTATAGCACTGCTCCGCAAAATCCATCAGATTTTTCAATACCTGCTCTGCGTCTGCAAATACCTCTTTATCGAATTTCATAAAAGGAAGACTGTAATATTGGGATACCAGATCCAGGTAGGCAAATGCATCATCATAACCGTCGGTATTCAAATACGCAAAAGCCTTCTTATAGCATTTACGCGCCTTACGAAAATTATAGGCCCACTTACAATGGTTTCCCCACTGCCTGTATATCTCGCTTAACTCATTTTGATCACGGCAATAATCTATCGCCCGCTTATAATAATGACTTGCCTTAAACGGATACAATTCGCCCGACAATTTCATAATTTCCACAAGGTTCTCTCCGCCTTTTTGTTCTTCACATACAGCGAGAGCCTTTTGAAGATACATTTTTGCCTCTTCAGGATCGTTTATCATCGACAGGCGGCTCAAATCACAATATATCTCAGATACGGCGGTATCCTTTTCACCGGATGCCTGCCGATAAATATCCAACGCCTTTTCCAATGCCTTCTTATAGGAAGCAAAGTTCCCTGTCATTTGCAGCACGGAGGATACTTCCTTCAGATAATATGCCACCTCAACCGATCTGTAGTCTCCATCCGTTAATTGCTTTGCGATATAGGATAAATTTCTGAATACCTCGTTCTCATACTCTTTATCATAGTCATCGCTGTTATATTCCTTAAGGCTGTTCCCAAGGAGCGGCTCCATCCACGCTGTATCGGCTCCTGCCGCACTTCTCACCACCGCCGCAACAACAGGATGTACTGCAATGCGGTCTGTTTCGGCGTCAAGCTTTATCCACCCCTTTTCCGTCAATTCATTCACATCGTCACAGGTTTCCAGACCGCACCATTTTGCAAAGCACTTCGTATGAATTCCCGAAGAAAGCAGAATGGAAAGATTTTTAAGAATAAATAACTCCCGATCCCCCACATTGGACATATCAAATATGCCTTTAATAAGCTCATATACACTGTTTTTCCGTATTACATTATCTTTGTTTAATGCGATTCTTTCCTTTCCGATGTCCGAAAATCCGTGACTGCGTAGTTTAGCCAGCATTATATCCGGACGGATTCTGCCTGCCTTCATTAATTTTGCCAGAAGCTCCACCGCCAGCGTGTGCCTGCTTACCCATTCAATTATTTTATCAATATCCTCCCATTCCTTCTCATCGGCGGATGTACCGTAATAGGAATGAAAGATTTTATGAATATCGGAAATATCCGAAAGACCGTCCAGCTTCATGGCATTTAAACCGTAAACAGAACCGTCCGCCTGAGACGTAATAACAACCTTGCACCCCACAGACAATAACTCGGCAAGTCCGGCATCCTCAAAATCCGTTAAATTATCAAGAATAATCAAGGTATCCTTATTCCCTGCATCCACCAAAGATTTAAACTTTCTCATTTTTCTTTTGTAATATGCTGGGAATTCCTCTTTTTCCAACCTGCCAAAATGATATATGTGAAAAATTTCATCGTCACCAAAAACGCATCTGATATCATCCGCATAGGGAGCAAAAATAACACTCTCATACTCCTGCTTATATTTCACTGCGTATTGCTTCATCAATTCGCTCTTCCCGATACCGTCGATTCCATACAGGCACAATACCGGGTTTGAATGCAGTCTTTCATGGATTTCTTCCAGCTCCGCCTCACGGCCGACAAAACAATTATTCGGGTTTGGTATATAGCTTAAAATATATTTTCTTCGAGGATCCGCCAGTTTTAGCAGTTCTTCTATAAATTCCTTCAATGCCTCATCGGAGGAAAACCGCCTTTTGATATTGACCGCCAGTGTCTTATGGAAAAACTCGGTCAGCTTTTCAAATATGGCAGGATTCAGATTTTCAACAATACGCTGATCCGCCTCATCAAAATTCCACTCGCAAGAACGTTCCCTGTCCGAAGAAGTTATATCTCTGTGAAATAAATAATCAAATACGATGGCTCCAACGGCATAAAAATCCGTTGCGGGGCACAGCGATTTCCTCTCTCCGTATTCTTGTTCCGGAGCAGCCCACTTAGGGGAGTACGATACTATATCTCCCTCTTCCTCCAGCTCTGTCCTTTTAACAATACTGTCAAAATCAAACAGCATGACATGCTCGTCCGTCTCCGGTATTCGAAACACATTGGCAGGCTTAATGTCTAAATGCAGTATTCCCTTCTCATGGTATACTCCCAATACCTTTGTGAGCGACAATACTATCTTCAGCAGCTCCTCCAACGATTCCGCGGGCCTTTTGTCAAAGCTTTCCCCCGTCATATCTGTTGTAACAATATACTCCGTTCCATAACCGTAACAATACGCCTCTGCAGGTATGATAGAATTGGTAAGGCGGGCGTCCCGCCTTAATTCCTGCTGTAAATCATAGCTTCTGCGGAACCGCGTTAAACCCTTGTTAAATTCTTCCGTATTCTCCTCCGGAACCACATCAAGCTTTTCGTTTCTGACGCATACGGGCAGCACCGGGAAGTATTCCTTTATCCTCATCTTCCGTTTATCTTCTTTTACGGCGTCATAAACAATACAGCTGGCGCCGTTACCGCATACGCCTGCAATCGTACAGGTTATTTTTTCCTTACTGCCGCTGTCTGTCAAAATAATGGTTTGACCGGCCTTAAATGGTGTCTGCATAAACTACCTCCTTATTATTACTGGCATTTTAAAAAAACTGCTCTGATACCGGCAATAATAACATAGACAGACCCTGCATCTGTAAAAATGCTTTTCCTCTAAACTTTTTCTTCTAAGCTTCATCCTCCGAAGAAAGCATATTATCTATGATATTCCTTAATTCATCCAACGGCTGGTATAAATCCACATCACAATTCTCGTCATGGCTGCAGGCCGCGCAATGCAGGAAAATCCAGTCATATGGATTTCTGGGATATAACAATGCGTATCCGCACTCATACAGCATATCATCCGTTTCTTTCCAAAAGTCTTCAAAATCCTCCTCCCCATTAGCCTTCTTGTTTTCAACCTTCTTAAAAAAACAGTAAAATTTTAATAAAATTAAGGCCTTTCTAATTGCATCATAGGAGGACTTTATATCTTCGTTTTGTATATCGGACATGGTCTTCTTACTCGGAAAATTATTCCGGACAACTTTTACAAAGTCGGAATCTTTATTTATAGTAATCTTCTTTCCGTCCGTATCGGTCTGCTCTCCATATATTTCATATATAGCGCCCAATAATTCATCATTAGAACTCACTCCTGCCAATTCCTTTGCTTTTGCTGACAGTTCTTCATACTTTTTCATAGCTGTTCTATTACCGATAAGAATACCTTCACTGCTCTCGGCATAAAAATTATCACTGTTTATTTCCACAAAAGCTAAAAAATCATGCTCACTCTTTATTTTTAAGATCATATCGTTCAAAACTTTCGTATGGGTAATAATTTTATCGCTCTTCAGCTCCTCCTCTTTCTTTGCCTTTAAGATATCTTTCGCGCGCCTCTTCAGTTCTTCCACTTTTTCATAAGGCAAATGATGATTCATACAGAACAGGTAGACCGCCTCGCTGACATTTCTGCCGTCATATGGACGGTTTAAATACACCTTTGAGAAAAACTCCGCCGTTTCTTCAACGGTAAAGTCAAGAGCGAAGCATAATATGAACATATTATCACGGCTTGTTTCATTACCCTGCGGATTTGACCCGCCCGACAGCCAATTCCGGATAGTCGCCATGGGCAGCTCTATTCCTCTTTCCTCACCGCACTTATCAATAAACAGGCTCAGCTCATCCTCCGAAATGCTTCCGTATTTACGGTTTATAAAGTCTTTAAGTCCTTCGGGAAATGTTATATAATTTTCCGGCGTCCGTATATACGCATTTCTGTCCTCAACATTGCTGCTGTCAAAATCAAAAAAGGCACCTATTGATGTCTTTGTTAATTCACCCCATTTGTTTTCCGCTTCGTATCCCACATCTGCTTCCTTTCTCTGATTGTCTGACTTTCCATCATTATACATCTTCCGGAAACATTTTCATAGTCTTCCCTTGCGGAATATTTTGGTCCTGCCCGGTTATACTACAGAAAAAGGAGATTCAGCCATGAAATATATTTGCGACGTATGCGGATGGGAATATGATGAAGAAACCGGGTATCCCGAGGGCGGAATCGCCCCCGGAACCCCTTGGGAAAATGTACCGGAAAATTTTTTATGTCCTCTCTGCAGTGTGGGCAAGGAACTTTTTTCCCCGGAAGCACAAAGTCAACACAATTGACTCGCTGCCTTGCTTTCCGTTAAAAAAGCTACCAGATGAACAACTCCTTCTCATTCAGCTTCATCAGGGCCTCCAGGAAATAGTAATCGCCATAAATAATGGAGAATTCGTGTACCTCTTCATGGTATGCCGCCGTACACTTCTCCAACAGATTGTCCTCTCCCTCGTTCCAGTTTACACTGTGCTCCGACAGGGCGCGAAGCAGCTTCAGGGCTGCATTCAGGTAAATACTCCCCTGCCGTCCTTCCCGAAGCTTCGACAGTTCAATCAGGCCGCAGGCCGCTATGGCCGCCGCTGTGGAGTCCTGCCAGGACACCTCCGGCGGCTGCCTGAAATCTACAGGTATCAGTCCGTTCTCCGGAATATTGGCAATAAAATAGTTGGCGATTCTCTCCGCCGTATCCAGATACAATTCTTTTTTTGTATGCAGGAAGCTTAAGGTAAAGCCGTACAGCCCCCACGCCTGCCCTCTGGTCCAGGAGGAGCCTGTTCCATAGCCCTGGCCGCCGTAGCTCTTTACCATTTCTCCCGTCTCCAGGTCAAACTCCACAATATGGTTGACAGAGCCGTCCCCCCGGACAAAAGCCTTCGCTGCCGTGTCCGCATGACTCATGGCAATCTGCCGGAATCTGGGGTCAGTGGTCTCCTCCGAAGCCCAATACAGCAGGGGCAGATTCATCATGCAGTCGATGATCGCCCAGCCCCTGTGGTCGTCCTCTCCCCACTCGTTCCAAGCCCGGATAAAGCAGCCCTTATTGTTATATCTTCCTGCAAGGTTGCCCGCCGCCAGAAGCCCCCTGTTTTTGGACGCGGCATTTCCCGTCACCCGGTAATCCGCCACAGCGGTGGGAAGCCATTTGAAACCGTTGTCATGATCCAGCTTGCCGTAGTCCATCAGACAGGCATCCAGCTTCCTCTCGTTGTCCTCTGCAATCCGACGGTATTTTTCCTCACCTGTCAGGGTGTACATCTGCCACATCATGCCGCCCCAGAAACCGTTTGTCCACCACCCGATGTCGCCGCTTCTGTCGTCATGCACACCCTCTGTCGTGGTATAAGGTATCTTGTCCGCCGATCTGTCGCTGACCTTTGCCAGCTTACGCTCCACCTTCGCCAGTGTTTCCTCCGCCCATTTTTTCTGATTTTCTTCCATGCTCAACTCAACTTCCATTCTTCTATGCTGCTCCTTTTGACAGGCTTTCCGCCTGAAGCGTCTCTTGGTCTACTATCCTGCCAGGGTCAACCTTTCACAAACTATATTATGGCTCTATGGGCGTGGGATTTTCCTCCACCACCCAGGGCAGCCCGTATTGATTCAGCGCTTCCATAAAGGGATCCGGATCAAACTCTTCCACATTGAAGACTCCCGGCTTCTTCCAGGTGCCGTTCATAACCAGCATGGCTCCTATCATGGCCGGAACTCCCGTAGTATAGGAAATTGCCTGAGAACCCAGCTCCCGATAACATTCCTGATGATCACAGACATTGTAAATATAGATGGTTTTCTCCCTGCCGTCCTTGACTCCTTTAAAAATACAGCCGATATTGGTCTTGCCCACGGTGCGGGGCCCCAGAGAAGCCGGATCGGGAAGCAGCACCTTCAGAAACTGGATGGGCACAATCTCACGCCCCTCGTACATCACAGGGTCTGTGCGCAGCATCCCCACGTTTTCCAGACATTTCATATGGGTCAGATAGCTCTGTCCGAAGGTCATAAAGAAACGGATCCGCTTAACGCCGGGAATATTCTGCGCCAGGGACTCGATCTCCTCATGGTGCAGAAGATACATATCCTTTTTGCCCACCTGGGCGAACTCGTACTCTCTCTTGATCTCCATGGGCTTTGTCTCCACCCAGTGACCATCCTCCCAGTAGGAGCCGTTGGCGGAAACCTCCCGGAGATTGATTTCCGGATTAAAGTTGGTGGCAAAGGGATAGCCGTGGTCGCCGCCGTTGCAGTCCATGATGTCAATATAATGGATTTCGTCAAAATAGTGCTTCAGGGCATAGGCGGAAAACACCCCGGTGACGCCGGGATCGAAGCCGCTGCCCAGCAGCCCCGTGATGCCTGCCTTTTCAAAACGCTCCCTGTATGCCCACTGCCAGGAATAGTCAAAATAAGCCGTAAAGCCCTTTTCCCGGCAGCGCTTTTCATAAGCGGCCCGCCACACGGGATCCTCGGTATCCTCCGCCTCGTAATTTGCGGTATCAATATAATCCACGCCGCAGGCCAGGCAGGCGTCCATGACTGTCAGATCCTGGTAGGGCAGGGCCAGATTCAGCACTGCCTTCGGCTGTTCTCTTTTTATTAGGGCCTTCAGATCCTCCACGTCGTCCGCGTCCACCTTTGCCGTGGTAATAACAGGAGCCTGCTTCCCGGTTTTCTTACATTCTTCCTCAATTTTTGCCTTCAGGGCGTCGCACTTGCCCACCGTGCGGCTGGCAATGCAGATTTCCGAAAACACATCCGCCTTCCCCGCACACTTCTGAATTGCCACGGACGCTACGCCTCCGCAGCCGATAATCATGATCTTAGACATCTTTTCTCCTCTCTTTCCGTCATTCTCCTTTTTCCCTTACAAGATACCCATTTTTTCTTTCAGCCGCAAGATCCGCAGCGCACTCTCGTTCAGCCTTTCTTCTGTAATTACCCCTGTCTCCACCGCATTGATCAGGGCATTTGCAGCCGCCTCCAGATCCTCCGGGCACAGCAGTATGTCCACTCCTGCCTGTATCGCCAGCACCGCCGCCTGGCCGCTGTCGTAATAATCCGTCACCGCCTTCATCTGCAGGGAATCCGTTATCACCACACCCTCAAAGCCCATCTCTTCCCTGAGAAGCTCCGTCACGATCCGATAGGAGAACAGGGCGGGAACCTCCTCTATATCCGAGACGGTCAGATGCCCGATCATAACCATATCCGCCCCCGCGTCTATCCCCGCCTGGAAAGGAAGCAGTTCTCCGCTTCGCAGCTCCTCAAGGGTCTTTGTCACATAGGCGGCGCCTGTATGGGAATCCGCCGCCGTATCCCCGTGGCCGGGAAAATGCTTCAGGGTACAGGCCACTCCCCCTGCGTGGAAGCCTTCCACCGCAGATGCCACCAGGGTGGCAGCCTGGGCAAAATCATCGCTGTACGCCCGGTCCCCAATCACCTTATTTTCAGGGTTGGACCACACATCCGCCACCGGCGCCAGATCTGTGTTAAAGCCACAGCTTACCAGGTCTTTTGCGATAATCTCCGCATTTTCCGCCGCCTTCTCCGGGCCCTGATCCCGATAGCTCATCATACTGTCTATATAGGTGGTTCCTACCGTACTCATCAGGCGGTTTACCCGTCCCCCTTCCTCATCGCAGGTGAGGATCAGAGGAATTTTGGAATAGGTCTGTACTTTGGTGAGCATTTCCGTCACCTGCGCTCTGCTCACCATGTTGGTCTTATCGTAGATAAAGCCCCCCACAGGGTAGTCTGCAAGCGCCTGACGGGTTCGATCTCCTGCTTTCGTCACAGGCGACACGCCCGTCACCGCAGAGGGAAACACCATAAAAAGCTGGTAAACCTTTTCTCTGGTACTCATATTTGCCAGCAAAGCCTCCGGCAAAGCAGGAGCCTGTTCCGGCCCGGCTTCCGATTCCTCTGCAGGCGCAGATTCCTGTTCTGTCGGACTTTCCGAGCCTTCTGCAGACTCTGCCCCCTGCGGGGTATTTTCCTGAGAATTCCCGGACTCCTCCCCGGAATCCGCCGTATCTCCTGACCCTTCCTCCGCCTCCGGCTCCGTATCAGAGGCCTGATTTGATCCTGTCGGCGCTTCATTTTCCGGTCCCGACGATCCGAGACCAGTCTCCGAAGAGCCCCCATCAGTGTCCGACACGCGTGTCATATCTTCAGTCGGTAAGCTTTCACTGCTCTGTTCCTCTGTGGATTTCTGACCTGTAAAATGAATCACAGCAAAGACCACCGCCAGAAAAAGGGCGCACGCCATCACTACTAACGCCACAGTCTCCGCAATTTTCCCGGAATTCCTTTTCAAGCTTTCCTACCCATGCCTTTCTTTTCAACAGCAGCTTTTTCTACGCTGCGTTTTTAAGTTCCTGCGTCGGCAGCTCTGTCACCGCACCTCCACTCTCCGCAGCAGCTTTTCCACATAAGCGGGAAGACAAAACGCGCCCTCATGAAGCTTCGGCGTGTAATACCGTGTATCCAGATCCCTGTTCAGCCAGCGCTCCCGGTCCAAATCATGCACCGGATGATATTTCTTGGAAGCAAAGCCAAACAGCCAGTGCCCGGAAGGGTAGGTGGGGATGTGAGCCTGATAGACCCGGCTGATGGGAAAGGTTTCCACAATGCGCTTATGTGCCCGCATACAGGCCGTGGCATCCGCTTCATAAAAGGGGCTCTCGTGCTGATTTACCATAATGCCGTCCTCCTTCAGGGCCTTATAGCAGTTGCCGTAAAATTCCTTGGTAAACAGGCCCTCTCCCGGCCCGAAGGGATCCGTGGAATCCACGATAATCAGGTCATATTCATTTTCTTTTCCACGGACAAATCTCAGACCGTCCTCATAGTGAATATGCACCCGCTCCTCGTCCAGCCTGCAGGCAGTCCTGGGCAGAAACTCCCTGCACACCTGAATCACCTGCTCGTCAATTTCCACCAGATCAATCTGCTCAATCTCGGGATACTTTACAAGCTCTCTGACTGCGCCGCCGTCCCCCGCCCCGATGACAAGCACCCGCTTTACATCCGGGTGAACCGCCATGGGCACATGGACAATCATCTCATGATAGATAAACTCGTCCTTCTCCGTCAGCATAATATAACCGTCCAACACAAGAAACCGCCCGAACTCCGGCGATTCAAACACGTCGATCCTCTGAAAATCACTCTCTCCGCTGTAAAGCTGCCTGTCCACCCGGATGGAGAGCTTTACATCCGGCGTGTGCGGCTCCGAAAACCACAATTCCATACGCTGCCACCTCTTTTTTATACTGCGAACCGCTTCGCCTCTCCTGCAGAAGAAATCTTTGATGAAGAATGCCGCACTTCAGGCATTCTTCGGGGTGAGAAAAGCCTGCTTTGCAGACTTAGAACTTCTTCACGAAGCAGCCTTGCTGCAAGTGTTAGAAGTTCTTCTCACCCTGCCCAGACCTCCTTCAGCACATTCAGCCGCTCAATGGCCGCATCCTCCGGCCCTGTCATGGAACATCCCTTCTCTTTGGCATATGTGATATACTCCAAAATTTCCGCCGTTATCTCTTCGCCGGGAGCCAGGATGGGAATACCCGGAGGATAGCACATGACAAACTCGCTGCAGATACGCCCTTCCGTCTCCATCAAAGGCAGGGATTCCTTCTCCGCATAAAAGGCGCTCTGAGGAGACACGGCCACCTTAGGGTCAATATATTCCTGGGTATACATATCCGAATTGTCCTTTGCATATTTCCGCTTAATCTCCGCCAGAGCGCCAATCAGCCGCTCCATATCCCGCTCCCTGTCGCCAATGGAAATATAAGCAAGCACATTTGCAATATCCCCCAGCTCCATCTGAATATCGTACTCATCCCGCAGGAGATCATAGACCTCAATTCCCGCCAGGCCGATGCCCAGGGTGTTGACGGTCAGCTTTGTCCTGTCAAAATCAAAGATACTGTCCCCGTTAATCAGTTCCGCAGTATAAGCATAATATCCGCCGATGCAGTTAATCTCCTGTCTCCCGTACTCGGCCAGCGCCATAACCTTGCGAAACTCCTCTTTTCCCCGAAGCGCCAGATTCCGTCTGGAAATATCAAGGCTTGCCAGCAGCAGATAAGACGCGCTGGTAGTCTGGGTCAGATTGATAACCTGCCGCACATAGCCGGGATTCACGCCTGGACCGGTAAGCAGAAAAGAGCTCTGGGTCAGGCTTCCGCCGGACTTGTGCATACTGACCGCAGCCATATCCGCTCCTGCCTCCATAGCCGACAGAGACATATCCTCCCCAAAGTAAAAATGGGTTCCGTGCGCCTCGTCAACCAGTACCTTCATGCCGTTTGCATGGGCAAGCCTGACAATACTCCGCAAATCGGAGCAGATACCGTAATAGGTGGGATTGTTCACCAGCACCGCCACGGCGTCCGGATTTTCCCGGATGGTCTTCTCCACCTGGGAAACCTTCATACCCAAAGCGATTCCCAGCTTCCTGTCCATGTCCGGATTCACATAGATGGGAATAGCCCCTCCCAAAACCAGCGCATTGATAACGCTCCTGTGCACGTTTCTTGGCAGGATAATCTTGTCTCCCTTTTTGCAGACGCTCAATACCATGCTCTGCACCGAGGATGTGGTTCCGCCCACCATGAGAAAGGCATAGGCCGCTCCAAAGGCTTCCGCCGCCATCTCCTCCGCCTCCCGGATAACCGACACGGGATGGCAGAGATTGTCCAGGGCCTTCATGGAATTCACATCAATTCCCACGCACTGCTGCCCCAGCAGCTCCACCAGCTCCGGATTCCCCCTGCCCCGCTTATGTCCCGGCACGTCAAAGGGTACGACCCTGTTTTTCCTGAACTCCTCCAGCGCCTCGTAAACGGGCGCCCTGGCCTGATTAAAACGACCCATCCGGCGTCTCCTTTCCATAATTCCCAATCTTCCATGCCGAAGCTCTCCTGCGCAGGCGCCGCGATGAGAAATCCGCGCTCCTATACCTTTTCACTGACAGGATGATATTCTGTCTAATACACATTCCTGCCGCTGAATATCTCAATCATCTCTTTCCGCAGATTATCCATGATTTCCAGCCGGGTTTTCGGCGGCAGCTCATAGGCGTCGCTGTTGAACAGATACTCCTGCAAATCAATTTCCTTTATCAGCATCTTTGTGTGGAAAATATTAGCGTCGTACACATTAATATCCACCGCGTCATATCTGCGCAGAATGGACTCGTCAATATAGTCCTGAATAGACGTTATCCTGTGGTCTATAAACAGCTTGTGGCCGCCCATATCCCTGGTAAATCCCCTGACCCGGTAGTCCATGGTAATAATGTCCGAATCGAAAGAACCAATCAGATAATCCAGGGTAGACAGGGGCGTAATTTCCCCGCAGGTAGCCACGTCAATATCCACCCGGAAGGTAGCCAGGCAGGTCTCCGGATGATACTCCGGATAGGTATGCACCGTAATGTGGCTCTTGTCCAGATGAGCCACCGTAGTATCTCCCACCGGCACCATGCTCTGCTCCGCCACCAGAATGGTTACGGAGCTGCCCTGGGGCTCATAATCCTGACTGGAAATATTCAACACCCTGGCGCCTATCATGTCCGTCACGTTAGTCAGAATCTTTGTCAGACGTTCCGAATTATACTGTTTGTCAATATAGGCAATATAATCCTTCTGCTCCCGCTGGGTCTTCGCATAGCATACGTCATAAATGTTGAAGCTTAAAGATTTCGTCAGATTATTAAAACCATACAGGGAAATTTTGTCGCTCATTTTTTCTCCTCTCCTGTGAAAAACCGTTATAAAAAGGCAAGTGACGCCTCTCATCACTTGCCTTGAAAATCTGTCTGTTTATGCCATGCCGCCTGCGGCGCACTGCGCACCTTATCAGCGGAAGGTCTCAAAACCGGCTGACAGGCTTCCCCGCCCCTCCGGTATAACAGCAATGTATGGACAGATATGTGGTTTTTAGAGTCTATATAGCAAATATTTTACTTTTACTACTCTTATTGACCGTTTCACAAGTTAGATGTGCATCAGCACTGGTTTATAGTAACCAACTTATAAAATTTGAGCTTTTAACTCAATCAATAAGGCAACCCCGTTGCCAAAATATTTGCATGGAAGACTCCTGCGCCTGTTTTCCATACGCTTACACTATATCACGAAAGCTTCCCAAAAGTCAATGAAAAAATCAAAAACTGCTCAGAAACATGACAGCATAAGGTTGCCTGTAAAAGCTGTTGAATATAGATTTATCTTGGTATACAATCATACTAACGCACTTTCTGCAAAGGAGAATTCTATGAAATTCAACAGGGATGAGATACCGGTTTCCAATTTATGGGATATGATCGTAAGACACGCCGGAGAGGAATTTGCCACAAAAAAGGGACTGCCCTTTGTGTATTCCATTAAGGGTGGAGAGCTTTTCACCGACAGACGGGAACGCTCCATTACTCGAAGTACTTTTGAAAAGGCATATGACAAGCTGGAGAAAGACCAGTACGGAGACGGTGCGCCCCGGCGGATTGTGGGCCCCAAAACCCTGAATGTATATGGTGCGCCCTATGTGTGGGCAGTTTTTGTGGGAATCGGTTTGATTGAGGAGGATGCGCAGTATTGCCAGGAGGAGTTGGATTTGTAAGGAGGTATTCCAACCTCTGATGAATCGCTTACAGCCTGTCGCTCAATAAGAAATCCGCCAAATGCACTATCCTCACTCCATTGACATTTCCGCCCGCAAGTTCATCAAGTGTTACCACATACTTGGGATAATGGTCTTTTATATCAAGAAGATTTCCTATTTCGCGATCCGATTCCTCGGGCAGGTTACGGCATACTTGAACATATATACGCTCATTGCGCAGCATTGCAACGAAATCAATTTCCCTCGTCTCGAATTTGCCGATATATACCCCGTACCCACGTCTGAGCAGTTCAAAATAAACGATGTTTTCAAGCATCGAAGAAATTGATTTCGGATTAAATCCCATTATACAGTATTTAAGCGAAGCGTCTGCCAGATAGAATTTCTCCTGCGTTTTCAGCACCGACTTTCCCTGAAGATCGTAACGCTGGCAGCGATAGATCACAAAAGCCTTCTCCAGCCATTCAAGATAATTGTAGACCGCTTCCACCGAAAGAGAACGTCCCTCACCTTTCAAAAACTTCACAATTGCATTTGCGGAAAACGGCTTTCCCACATTCTCGATGACGTATTTTACTACACGGTTGAACAAGTCGAAATTTGTGATATTATGCCGTCTTGTAATATCGTTTGTAATAACGGAAGTATAAATACCTTCCACAATCTGATATGCCGAACGGTCGTCAAAGTTTCCGAGGGCAACTATCGGAAATCCGCCCGTCCGAATATATTCCTTCAGCAATTCCTTTGTTGAACTGCCCGACTCTTTGAAATCCAGATACTCGGAAAACGACAGCGTGAAAACGGGTATCGAAATGTATCTGCCGCTTAAATAAGTGGAGATCTCGCTGGACATCAATTTTGAATTAGACCCCGTAACATAGATATCTGTATTCGCATTTTCGAGCAGACTATTAACCGCTTTTTCCCAACCGTCGATCTCCTGAACCTCGTCAAGCAAAATATAATAACGGCCTTTATCGGTCATTTTATCCTTGATAGTCCGATACATATCCTTATCCGTCATTCCCTCGTCCAATTCCTCCGAGGTGTACCGTGAGAAAATGATATGATCATCGGGAATACCGCTGTTTTTCAAATCGTCACTCAGCATTTCCAGAATCGTAGACTTTCCACAGCGGCGAACACCGGCCAAAATCTTCACAAGCGGAACGTCCCTATATGTTTTCAGCACTTCCATATAATGCGGTCTGATAATCATATTACCGCCTCCTTGTTATACAAGTATGCCAAAAAACTTCCCATAAGTCCATAGTTTTTACTAAAATTTCAGAAAAACTTTTCCGCTTCCATGCCATAGGAATCTCCTTACCGCGCCTTGATTCTTACATCTCCGCTGGTGGTGATGATCTCAATCTTCAGCCCGCCGCTGCCGACGGTTCCCTCCGCATGATTTCCTTTCCTGGAAAAGCTTAAGGCGTCATCAAAGAAGGTGTCGATTTCACCGCTGGAGGTGCCCGCCTCAAACTCCAGAGAAGCTTCCTTCGGCAATTCCATAGTCACCTCGCCGCTGGAGGTGCTGACGGAAATATCCCCGGAAAGCTCTGCCAGAGAGAGAAATACGTCGCCGCTGGTGCTTCCCATGCTGCCATATCCCGAATCTCCGCTGACATTAATTTCCCCGCTGGTAGTGTCTACAGAAATGCGGCCCGAAAGCTCCTTTACCCAAATATCTCCTGAGGTGCTGTCCACATCCCTGTTTCCCGTCCCGCCGGAAACGGTGATCTCTCCGCTGGTGCTTGCGCAGGACACGGGAGCGTCCGCTTTCTCAATCCATATGTCGCCGCTGGTGGTGCTTACATTGACCTCTTCCGTCTCCAGAAGAGACAGGCGGATTTCGCCGCTGGTCGATGCGGCATTGATTTTCTTCGCTTTGATATTCTGGCTGTAGGTATTTATATCGCCGCTGATGCTTGCCAGGTTCAGTTCGCCCTCCAGCGTAAGATCCATGGACAGGGAGATCTCTCCGCTGACCGTCCCTATATTCAGCCGGCCGGAATAACCTGCAGGCAGGTAAATTTCCGTGTAAATATCCCTGTTGATACTGATAAAGCTGTTGGTGCGCCGGGGGCCTTTTACCGTCAGCTTTCCGCTCTGCAGCTTTATCTGGGCAAGCTCCCTGCCGGCCGCCTCATAATTAGCATATTCCCTTATAATGACAGTGTCTCCTTCCGCCTCGTACACAGCCACGTCATTGCCGCTTTTTGTGTATTCAATGCGAATGTCCTCCACGTCCTTTAAGGGAATTTCCTGCTCCTGCACCAGCTGGTAACGGCCTCCCCAGCTCACGCTTCCGGCCCTGCCAAACCGTCCGCTGATACCGTACCCCAGCAGGACGCAAAGCCCAAGTATTATCACACATAAAATTGCTATCAGCGCTATTTTTGTATTTTTCATTATAACCTCTTTTCCTTCCGCAGACTGTTTATCAGTACCGCCACCGACTGCACACAGGCCCCGATCAGGAACGTGACCCAGGTAATGTACCATGCGCCGGAGGTAAAGCTTACGATAAAATAGATCACCAACGTCAGGCTCCAGATGATGCTGCTGACAGCGCCCATGATCGCCTTGTCCCTGTTATTGAGATATTTTGTGCGCTTATACTTCTCCACCATGTCCGCATTTTCCTTCCTGCTGTAATCGGGATACATATTTGCCGCATAGACCATCATAATAGTGGGTGCAATACAGATCAGTCCTGCCAGCACGATGCCAAAACCCTCATAATTCATCCAGCCGGAGTCCGACAGAATTTCCATGGCAAAGAACGCCACACCTGCCAGAATGTACAGCCCTATGGCCACCGCCTTTATCATGGCCCTTTTCTTCCTGTCCTTCTCCGGAAGCATCAGCAGGTTCTTCTCCTCCACTTCCTCAAAAAGCTCCGTCACATCCCCGATAGACTGGATCACATTCTGGTAAGCATCTGCTTCCGAATGTCCCTCCTGCACCAGATCCTCATATTTGTCCAGCGCGTTCTGCGTCATCTCCCGCTTCAGTTCCAGCGCCTTCCGTGTCTTCGGCCCATCCTCAAACAGCTGGTCGAAATACTGCGTAATCTTCTCTTTCATACTTATTCCTTTTCCTTTCCTTTTACTATCTCAGCAATTGATCGATCATTTCCTTCGCTTCCTCCCACTCCTGCCTGTACCCCTGGTACGCCTGGCGGCCGGCGTCGGTAATGGCATAATAGCGGCGTCTTGCCCCGGTGGTCTCATCCCCCCAGTAGGTTCTCACATAACCCGCCTGCTCCAGCCTGCGGAAAGCGGAGTACAGGGTTGCCTCCTTCAGTTCATACCTGTTATCCGTCTTTTTCATAATATCCTTATTGATCTGATACCCATAACTGTCCTGCTCCAGAAGGTGCGACAGGATAATCGCCTCCGTATGTCCCCGGAGAATGTCCGACGTAATAGACAAGCTCGTCCCTCCTTTCTCTCCTTCGTTCTTTGTAGATACAGCTTATCACAATATACCTCACCTGTCAAGGTATATTTTTCATTCAAGTATCTTGTATTAAAACTTTATCCCATTCAAAAAACAACTTCGGCGTGGTATCAGAGCAGTTTTCAGACCAAAGCGGCCGGTCGATTCTACGGCGCCGCTTCAACCCGGACGATTGGGCAAGTATGACTCAGAACCTCTTCCCAAATATCTCAAACTGTGTTATACTGCCTTTCAGGCGTAAAGGCCTCAAGCTTGTAAAGTAAACACGGGATTGGACGATACTTCCGGGTGACAAAAAAGATATGGGTAAGGAAGGTAGCGCTAATGAAGAAAAAAATCAGTTTTGCAGTTTATCTTCTGCTGCTAATTGTATTCATGCCGGTTCTGGGAGCCATTATTTTTGTCGGCAATAAAATGGACTATTATGAGGGGCTGAAGCTTCCCACCCTGCTTCCGAATCTGATACTGGCCCTGATTGCTCTGGCGGGAATGGGGATCTGCGGATATTTGATCCGGATCTGCAGAAAAGCAGAGCTGACATTCCGGAAGAATCTGATTGCAGACGGCATATTTGCGGTTTTATTTGTTCTTTTATATTTTATAAACGTCAGAGTTGCCAGGGAAGTTGTTTTCGAGCTTCCCTGGGACATCATGATAGTAAGGGGAACTGCCTACCAGATCGCGCATAAGGAAGCGCTGGGATATTTTCCCTACCTGTCTATCTATCCCAACAATATACCCATATCCTATATTCTCGGAAGAATTTTCAGAAGTGCGGAGCAAATGGGAAAAACCTTTTATGAGACGGAATTTGTATGGATTCAGGTGAATTGCATGCTGATATCCCTGGGAGGATTTTTCAGCTGTCTTCTCGTTAAGAAGATAACCAAAAAGCTGATGCCCGCCATTATCACTTTCTTCCTGTACCTGGTTCTGGCCGGAATGTCAATGTGGAAGATTGCGCCTTATACGGATATCTACAGCATCGTTTTTCCGGTTATGTGCATTTATTTCTACTTTTGTTACAGGGATGCAGACAAAATCCGGCAGAAATGTCTGTTTATTTTGCTTACCTTTGCGGCAGCCGGAGCCGGCGGTTTCATAAAGCCAAGTATTTATCTCCTTTTTATTGCGGTTCTCGGAAGCGAATTTATCCGTCTTATATCCGAAAAAGGAAAAAACTGGATATTCCTGTTGGGGGGGGCGCTTTTAGCGGTCGCATTGCTGTTTGCCGCCAAGGTGTATACCAATCATATTATTGAAGAAATCGGACTGGAATATAATGAGGAGCTGGAGGCCAGCTGGCACCACTACTTCTATATGGGACTGAACGAACGTACCACGGGCGGATATAACACAGACGACACCACATTGTTCGGGGAATTTCAGACCAGCAAAAAGGAAAGGCGGGAAGCACAGCTGGAGCGGGCTTTCGGGCGGATGAAGGAGAGGGGCGTCTGGGGAAGCTTATATTTCTGGTTCCGGAAATTGGTTATGACCTTTAACGACGGGCGCTTCGGCTGGACAGGCGAAGTGTGGGTTGACAAATATTTTCCTGCGAATTTCGCCAGCAATACGCCTTTGACGGAATGGCTGAGAAGTATTTATTGGAATGGCGCCAATACGGGCAGATATAATACGCTTTGCCAACTGGCATGGATATTCTGCCTGCTCTGTATACCGGGTATCTGCCTGGGACATGACGAAAGAACCGTCATCCTTGCAGTAAGCTTCTTGGGACTCTTCTTTTATCAAATGCTGCTGGAAGCCAGGGCAAGGTATCTTCTGGCATTTCTTCCGCTGTTGATTGCAACTGCCGTGTGCGGTTTGTGGCGGTATGTAACCTGGGCGGAAGGGTTTTTTCAGGGCGAAGGCGGTATTTCACGGAAAGTAAAATTATGGAGAAAATCGCGAAAATGAGAGATCAGGAGAAAAAGGAACATACGCTGCCAGGGACTGTTATGGACAGAGCGGACAGTATCGCAATCTATGCCGGCGTGGTCTGCGTGGGTATTATTCTGGTTATTTTGATGACCTGCGAAAGGGATCCCGAACGGCTGGCTGATAATAAAATTTTAGCGCTGATTGCTTTGCTCATAATGATACCGATATTTATCCTGTATGGGTTTTTTGTCTGCAGGGAGAAGAAATTTGTCAAATATCCCCTGCTTTGGCTGGCATTAGGATATGTCATACTGTTTGCGGCGCAGCTCTTCTGGGTGAACAGGGTATATTTTTATACTTCATGGGATGCAGGGCTGATGAAGTTCCGGGCGGATGCGATTGTAAACGGCGGCAGTATGGAATCTGTCTCCGCAGATGTGGGTTACTCCACCTGTCCGAACAATCTGTTTCTGTTTTATGTTATATGCGTTATTGAGAAAATCGGCAAGCTTCTCTCCATGCGGGAGCCTTATCACTTATGTATTTACATTTCCTGTCTCTGCGTGAATCTCTCCTGTTTTCTCGGAAATCTCATCATCCGGAAGTTGACGGATTCGGGAATCATGCGGGGATGCTATTTTATTTTCAGTACGCTTTTGATCTTATTTTCGCCTTGGATCATTATCCCTTATTCGGACACATACGGTATGGTTTTTGTAATGCTGGGAATGTGGGGACTTGTGTGCCTGGAGAAGAAATATTTGAAGTGGGTGGTGGTGGCGTCTGCCGCAATGATAGGATACTGTGTCAAGCCCTCCTGCCTTTTCCCGCTGTTTGCCGCCTATATGGTATACGGGGTCCGATACATGCTGTCCATAAAGGAACATTGGAAAGAACTGCTTGCCCTCATCGGCGGTACATTGCTCTTTGGCGGTGTAAGTATTCTGATACCTGTGTGGATTCAGCATACTTACAGCTTTCGGCTGAATCCTGATCTGGAACTTCCCTCCACGCATTATCTGATGATGGGATTTAACTGGGAAACAAGCGGAGGATTCAGTGTTGACGACTATATCTATTCGGTAAATCTCCCTGATTTAACGACGCGCAAACAGGCGAACAAGGAAGAATTCAGCCTTAGGTTCAGGGCATTCCTTGAGCAAAAAATGCTGCTGAAGTTTCTGAGGAAGAAGGCTGTTGTCAATTTTAACGACGGCACTTTTGCCTGGACCGGGGAAGGCTCCTTTTTTATAGGCTATGTGGAGCATGATAGTATTCTGGCTGAATGGTTTCAGGAGACGATGGTTCCGCCCGGGGTCTGGGAAAATGAAGGAAAATATTATTATTTATATCGGACCGTCATGCAGACAATCTGGCTGGCCGTTCTGATGGGAATCCTGTTTACGGGAATGGCAGCAAAGGAAAAACGCAAACATCTGCTGTGCATGATGATTGTAATATGCGGCCTGATCGCTTTTGTCATGCTGTTTGAGGCACGAGCGCGTTATCTGTTCCTATACGCCCCGATTTTCCTAATCCTGTCTTTGTGCGGGTGGGAGTCCTTGTTCCGCCGGGGCCGTAAATTATGGGACAGAAAATGTGTTTGATCACTATAAAGAAGAGCTTTCTGCCCAGGACAGCCTGTGAAGCTCCCCCTCCCTCTCCAGCCCTGCAAACTCATTCTGTCTGAGCGCCTCATAAAGCACAATGGCAGCGGCATTGGACAGATTTAAAGAGCGGATGTCGGGCAGCATGGGGATGCGGATACAGCGCTCCTCATGCTCCACCAGGATCTCCTCCGGAATGCCGGCGCTTTCCTTTCCGAACATGATATAATCATCCTTGCCGTAGCTTACATCCGTATAGGCCTGTTTTGCCTTGGTGGTAGCCATCCATATCCCGGCTTCCGGGTGCTTCTTCCGGAATTCGTCAAAGTTTACATATCTGTATACCTCCAGATCCTTCCAGTAATCCATGCCCGCCCGGCGGATAGACTTTTCATCCAAACGGAATCCCAAGGGTTCAATTAAATGCAGGGACGTACCTGTCGCAACACAGGTACGTCCGATATTTCCGGTATTTCCCGGTATTTCCGGCTGATGTAATATAATATTCATACGTCCTCACACTGCACTCTCTTTAGCCGCCTTCGGCGGCACAAACCAATCCCACGGAGTCTGCGGCTCCGAGAAGAATCGCTTCCCTTGCGATTCTTCAGTGTGAAACTTAGATTTTCTTAGACAGTGTACTTTACTGTCTTAGAAAATCTTTTCACACTCCTTCCGCAGCCTCTCCACAAACCGCTCAAGCCTTCCCAGCGCCTCCTTCAGCTGTTCCAGGGAATAAGCGTAGGAAATTCTCAAGAAGCCTTCGCCGCAGTCTCCGAAAGCCGTACCCGGCACTACCGCCAGCTTTTCCTCCTCCAGCAGTCTCTCCGCAAAGGCGTCGCTGGTCATGCCGAATTCTTTGATACAGGGAAAAACATAAAATGCGCCGTAGGGCTCAAAACACTCCAATCCCATTTCCCGAAGGGCATGCATCAGGTAACGTCTGCGCTGATTATAGGCATTACGCATTTCCTCCACATCCCCGTCGCCGTTCTTTAATGCTTCCACTGCCGCGCACTGACTGGTGGTGGGGGCGCACATAATGGCAAACTGATGGATTTTTGTCATCTGCCGAATAATCTCCTCCGGCCCGCAGGCATAGCCCAGTCTCCAGCCGGTCATGGCATAAGCCTTGGAAAAGCCGTTAATGAGAACCGTGCGTTCTTTCATGCCGGGAAGCTCCGCAATAGACACATGCTTCTCCTTATAGGTCAGTTCGGAATAGATTTCATCAGACATGACAAATATGTCATGTTTTAAAATCACCTCCGCTATGGCCTCCAGATCCTTTCGTTCCATAATGGCGCCTGTGGGATTATTGGGAAAAGGCAGAATCAGAATCTTGGTCTTTTCCGTAATAGCCTCCTCCAGCTCCCGGGCCGTGAGACGGAACTCATTTTCCGCCTTCAGGTTGATAATCACAGGCGTGGCCCCCGCCAGTACCGCACAGGGCTCATAGGATACATAGCTGGGCTGGGGAATCAGCACCTCATCCCCGGGATTGCACATGGCGCGAAGTCCCATGTCAATGGCCTCGGAGCCGCCCACGGTAATCAGCACTTCCTTTGCGGGATGATAGGCAAGCCCCTGCTTTCTGTACAGATAATTGCAAATCTCCTGACGCAGCTCCATAAGCCCTGCGTTGGAGGTATAATGCGTTTTCCCCTTTTCCAGAGAATAAATGCCCTCGTCCCGGATATGCCAGGGCGTATCAAAATCCGGCTCGCCCACTCCCAGGGAAATGGCGTCCTTCATCTCGCTGACAATATCGAAGAATTTACGGATTCCTGACGGTTTAATCTCTACAACCTTGTCTGCTAACGGGTTTCTCATGGCGTAATCATCTCCCTTTCGTCTTCTTTTTTCTGGGAGAGTACCGTGCCGTGATCCTTATACTTCCTCAAAATAAAATGTGTAGCCGTGCTTAAAACAGCTTCCAGGGTGGAAAGCTTGTCGGATACAAAGGAGGATACCTCTCGGAGGGTTTTTCCCTCCAGAATAATCATGAGATCATAGCCGCCGGACATCAGATAAACGCTCTGCACCTCCGGGTATTTCTGAATCCGCTCCGCCACGTTGTCAAAGCCCTGGCCCCTCTGGGGCGTCACCCGCACCTCAATCAATGCGGAAACCTTTTCAATGTCCGTCTTCTCCCAGTTAATCAGGGTATGGTAGCCGCAGATAATGCCTTCACTCTCCAGCGCCGCCAGCTCGTTCACAACGTCGATTTCCTCCACGCCTAAGATGACAGCCAGCTCTTTTAAGTCAATACGGCTGTTTTTTTCAATGATTGTAAGTAATTCGTCTCTCATTTTTCCTCTCCATTCACTCTTTATTTATTTCATCGCTTTTCGGCCTGTCCAGGAAACGTGTTTCCTCCCCGTTCCGGATAATCCTGTCATTGCTGTCCGTCGTCCTCCCCACAATGGCCGCCGGAATGTTCTCCGCCTTAAGCGCTTCCAGAAGCCCCGGCCCGTCCTCCGTCACCATGATAAGGGCGCCGCCCGAAAGCAGCTCGTAAGGATTCACATTACAGTATTCGCAGACCTCCACCGTCTCCTGGCGGAGCGGAAGCTTTTTCAAATCTATTGTCAGTCCAACGCCTGCCCTTTCCGCCAATTCCCAAAGAGCCCCGAAAATCCCGCCCTCGGAAGCATCATGCATCATGCAAGCGCCGGACTTCATGGCGGTGGCGGCCTCCGGTATCACGGAGAGCAGACGGTCAAAGCCTGCTGCCTCCTCCACAAAATAAGCCGGATACCTTTTCAGCAGCTTATCCCTGTAACGCCCGGCCAGCATAGCCGTTCCCTCCAGCCCTATCCACTTGCTGATTACTATGTGCTGTCCGGCCTGAACTGCCGATGCCGGATACTTCCCCGGCCTGCCGGGCTTTTCACTGCTTTTTCCCTGCCGGACAGTTTCATTTTCCGGCTCAAAGGGCTTTCCGTACCCCGTTACTGCCGCCACAGGCTGCCTCACCGCACCGCTGACCCGGGTCTGTCCCCCGGCAATCTGCATATGCAGCTCCCGGCATTTTGCCTCAGCGTCTGCCATCAGCGCCTTGACGTCCGCCTCCTCTGCGTCCTCCGGAAGGGTAAGGGCTATCGCCGCTCCTACGGGCTGTGCCCCGGCCGCCGCAAGATTATTGGCGCAGCGCTGAAGCAGGTGCGCCATGGAGATTTCCGGCTTTTCCGGCGAATGGAATCCGCTGCACTTCACCGCCGCGGTCTGCATACAGGTCATCATGATTCCGCCGTCAAACGAAAAAATGGCGCAGTCTTCCCCTATGCCTGCGCCGCTTATAATTTCTTCCCTTTTCGTTTGCAGCTGTCTCAGAACGGAGCGTTTTAAAACGTTCTCCGGCACCTTGCCAATCTTCATGTCCGTAACTCCTCGCCTGTGGGCCGGCAGAGCCCCGGGGCAGCCTTTATATCTTTATACCGCCGCCGGGCAGCACTGCCTTCCTGCGCTACTGCTCCCCTATTTCCACGCTGTTGGTCGCTGCCTGGGCAGTCAGCGACGCAATCACCGCCTTCACCTGATCCACACTGCCCGAATTAATCGCCGCCATTATCTGTTCGTAGGCGGCGGGATCATCCGTGGCCGTCCCTACGGTAGCGCTTCTGGGTACCATCTTGTAGGTGCTGCTGTTTACCTGGGTGCGGCTTACCTCCTTGCCGTTTTCCTTCACAATCTTCCACAGCTTTGCCTTATATCCGATATGAGCGCCCTCCGACACTATGTAACCCACGGGCTTGGATGCGTCCGCGTATATTTCATCTCTGGAGGGAACGTTGACCTCCAGCTCCTCGCTTTCAAAAATAACCTCCCTGCCCGAATCTCTTGTCTCTTTCCCGTATATGTTAAAAGTAATCTGCTTCTTATCAATATAGCCTTCTATGTAAACGGGAACCTCCAGATTATTCCTGAACCGGAAGTCCTTGCCGGAGCTCTCCGCAATGGCCGCGTCCGCAGAACGGGGCACATAACTCACCACCATGGAGTGATTGTGCCGCTCCGTAATCTCCAGCTCGGCCCGCAGCACTGCATTGTAAAGCGTGGTAGATACCTGACAGATTCCGCCTCCCAGACTGTCTACCACCTTCCCGTTGATATAAGAACCGGCCATATAATAACCGTTGGACTCGGAAAAAGGAGACACCGCCGCATAGGCAGAAAACTCCTCCCCGGGATAGAGCAGAATCCCGTCAATCAGCTTACAGCCATTCTCCACATTCGCGCTTCTTGAAGCGTTGGAAGACTTAAAGGAAGTGGTAAAGCTGCCCAGAACATCCTTTACCTGCGCCAGCTCCTCCACGCTGCCTTTCGGCTTCTCCACCGCAACATCCAGTGCAATGGCGCATGTCTGACAGTCCCAGCCCCGGGTCAGGGCGTCATATATCAAATCGATGGATGTCTCCACATCCAAAAGATAGCCCTGCTGTCCCTCGATGATTCGAAACTCTCCGTTTTCCCGGATAAGCCCGTAATCCACGGCCTCCTGATCATAGCCTGCGCATTTGTTCGTCAGGATATCGCTGATTTTCTGCATGTCAAAGGACAACTCAATGGGATAAATCTTATTTTCATGCTCCAGGTCCTTCAGCATTTTGTATCTTTCTATTACATTTCCCTGTGTGCCAAGCTCCGCAGCCTCCGTCACAATCTCCGGGTTCGCCCAGGCAATACCCAGATCGCCGGCCGTAACCGTCACCTCTGCCACAGAATCATACTGCAGCACTACCTTTATGTCCTCCAGGCCTTTCACATAGGCTTCCACCGCCGCTTCCGCCTGTTCCTCAGTCATGCCGGACAGTTCAATGTCCCCTGCATAAATGCCGGGCTTTATGGTCTCTCCGCCCTCAGCTCTGACCGGTATGCCGAACAGCAGAAAACATGCCGTCATCAGCCCAAGGCATAGGCCGCTCCTTCCGATTTTCCCTTTACAAGCTTCCATTCTGCGCCCTTTCCTGTAATCCTACATTGAATTCTTAAAAGAAATATGCTAAAGTGGGAATAACCATAGCAAGTACCAGTATCAGAATAATGACTACCGAAACCTTCTGTCTGGTTTTCTTATTGTTCATGTTAAACATGTGAACCCCGTTTCCGCCATGCCCCGTGAAATTTCCCGCATGGCTGCTTCATATAAAACTCTGAAAGGATATTATATATGAATTTAGTGTTTTTGGCAAGTTTTCTGACCTTCATTCTGGTGATTTTCTTTATCATGAGAAATCAGCAGAAAAAATTTAAGGAGCAGGAGGCCGAATTCTGGTCCCGGGAACAGCGCGCCAATGCCGTGCGCCGCAAGTCTCTGGACAACCTGAATTATATCAAAATACCTCTGGAGGCCTTCCCCACCCATCTTTTGAACGATGACGCCCGGGTGCTGGAATGTATCGATATTCTGGAATCCCTTACCTCCCGGAAGATTGTAAATTTCACCGGCTGGTCCAACACAGATCTGAAGCTGGAATACGGCACCGCAAATCTGGAAGCGCTCACGGAGTTTGATCAGAATTATACGCTCCTGGTACGCACTCTGCAAAAGTGGGCCGACTGCCTGGTTGAATGCGGTTTTCAAAAGGAAGCGGTTCCCCTCATGGAATTTGCCGTCAGCACAAATACGGATATCAGCCGTACCTACTATATTCTGGCGGAATATTATGCTTCCGTCGGACGATTTCAGGAGATCGACCGCCTGCGGACAGTGGCAAAAAATCTGCGCTCCGCCAACCGAAATGTAATTGCAAAGCATCTGCAGGAAAGCTACCCGGATGTGTTCTGATCTCCGGGCAGTTTCCTTTTTTATATCCGCTATATGATTTTATGGTAACGGTTCAGCCATAAAAGATAAGCCGCGGAAGCGGCGACGGATGCGAAGCAGACGCTTTTATGAATGGGAGGGGCTGAACTGTTACATTTTATGCGATCCTGTCCGCAGATATGACTGCGGCGGCATTTTTCTGTTACGACCTTTTCTGCGGCGACGATTTCTGCGGCGGATGCTTTCTGTTACGACCTTTTCTGCGGCGGATGTTTTGCGGCGACGTTTTCTGCGCGGGGCAGATCAGGGAGTCCACCCCTCTTCCCCGGCTTTCACCATCTGCCAGTATTTTATGACAATCTCACGCTGATAATCTATGACGGCATTGTCCATGGCGTCCCCTACAAAGATATTCCCTTCAAAGGTCTTTAACGCCTTCCAACCGTCCACCGTGGACATCATAGAGGACTCGTATCCGCCGATGAAGGTGTTATTTTTGTAAATCTGGTGGGAGGCAATAAATTTAATCACATCCGTTTGGCCGGTGCTGTCCCAGCTGTAAACGCTGGTTCCGTTGAAATCGTTCTGCCACCGAAGCACTCCCTTCTGTTCACCCGCATAAGCCACATAATTATTCGAGAAAATGATATCGTCCATGTCAAGGCCGATCCACTCATCCCCTTCCTGGAACCCAAGCCCGACGCCAGTGTAGGCCACCACGTTGGAGTCAGCGATAAAGGCGTCAAGATGCTCCACAAGATCTGGGCCGAAGGCGTCCCCCTTGATGGGGCTGTCGGGGGAAGTATAATGCTCGCCGGTAATGCCCACGCAGCAGGTGTGGTGGACATAATTATTTTTCACCACACCGCCGTTGACGCAGTTGTATATCCCGTCTCCGATATAGTTTACGGAGATCTGCCAGATGTTCTCCGGACGCCATTCCGTATAGTTCCAGACATGATTTCCGATGAAGCTTACTTCGCAATTCTGGATGGTAGAGTGACTCATATGACCGATACCATACTGCACTCCATTGCTCACTTCGATGTTGTCCAGCGTGACATTTTCGCGGCCGTATGTACTCAGGGCAGTGGTGGTTACACCATCCGGCCCCATGGGCGCGGCGGTAGTAAGCTTGACCGTCTCAAATACATCTGCAGGGTTGCCTTCATCACAGCGAAGATAAAGATCCGTGTCCAGTACATCCATGCACCAGACGGTACCGCTCTCATCTTTGAATCCGTTCGTTCTGCTGATAAATGTGAGATCCTCTGTCAACTGCTCCTCGATGCTCATGGTTACAAGTTCACCGTAGCGATCCCGGTTGAGGCCCTCACCGGGCTTAAAATCGCTGTAGTCAACATAGTTCGTGCTGATATGTTGAAATCCGTTTTCCTCGGACCAATATTCATAGACCGGATAGGCATACTTGTCATCGGACAGATCAAAGTCAATCCACCCCACGCTTCCGATTCTTCTATCCAGAAAATGCCATATTTTTTTGCCATCGGTATCGCTGTACTGTTCCCAATATGCCGGATCATTAGCCGTGGCGGGAGAGGCTGTGAGGACAGGTTTGCGCCCCTCTCCGTAGGCGGAGTAGGTTACGCCGTCCTGCAGCTCCAGTTCTCCGCCGTAAAACACGCTGCCCCGCTTCAAAAATACGGCGTCTCCCTCCTGCAGCCAACCGCCGTTGAGCCTGGCCACGCTTCGAAAGGCCTTCTCCGGCGAAGTCCCGGCGTTATCGTCATTTCCGCTTTCCGGATCCACATAGTAAGCGATACCGGAATAGGAAATACCCTGAACATACTCGTCGGCTTTCACGATTTCCGTAGGACTGTTTATGATCTCCTGTATGCGCTGTTCCATATTGGCGATCTCCTGCCGTCCCTCGGCGGAATCCGACAGGTAAAACCCGGAGTCTCTCAAATAGCTTTTGTACGCGGCGATAACTTTTTTGTCGTCTGTGTAATATCCGGTATATTTCATCTCCGGATAGTCACTGTCAAATGTTTCCGTCTCCCGGGTCGGTTCCGGAGCAGGCACGGCGGCAGCCTCCGTTTCCGGTACGGAAGAGCTTACCTCCGGGTCTGCCGGTGAAGCACAGGCGGCTAAATTCAGAACAAAACAGAGGGATAACGATAAACGCAATAAACGCTTCATAGCCATAGTCCTTTCCTACAATATCTTTCCGGTATCGCAACCTTTTTAAGGTAATAATTTTTCACAAAATTCCGACAGCGTATCTCTGAACCAGCTTTCGGGAACTTCGTGTCCGTAACCCTCGAAAATCTGGTGGGAAAATTTAGTGCCGCCCAACGCTTCTACTTTTTCCTTCAGCGCGGCACAGCCTGCAGGCGGTCCCGCCTCATCATCCTCCGCACCGTTGGCCGCAAACACCCACACGTCAACAAAATATTCAGGAAAATTCACCGCCTTATAAGCCGAGACAAAGCTTTCCATTTCATCCCCTGTCCAGACGGCAGGCTGGCCGTTTTTGCCCTTGTCAAAAACATCCCAGACGGGGCCTCTGTCAACAAGCGGATCGGGCGTCGAGCAGGCGAACGCAATAGCTGTGGGCTTGTATTTCCCGTAAGGAACATAGCACATGGCAATATTCCCGCCCATAGAATATCCGATGATACCGAAATTTTCAGCGTCAACATCAGAAAGTGTGTTGTAATATTCCACAAGAACATCAAGGTCATGAACGGTCTCCATAAATGCCGCAGGAGCCTGCAGAGGGCCGTCCTGGCTTTCGCCGTTTCCCGCACAGTCGATTGCCACCGCGCAGAAGCCTTTATCGGCAAGCGTGTATAATTCGGAGTCGCTTTTCTGTCCGCCGCCTCCGTGAAGCGCAAAGACCAGTGGCTTGGGCGACGGAAAATCTGTATTTACTACTTCAATAAGAGGAATCCCGTCAACATAAAGCTTCCTTTGCGTATGATGCGCATCGCGATTCGTGCTGTCAATCGTAACCTGCGCGTTAAACTCGTCAATTTCATCCTTGAATGCAACAGGTTCGGTATTATAATCCTCCGGCTTTGTATTCGATGCAATCACGGGAGCCGGAGGATCGGCCTTCTTTTCTGTTTCCGATACGCTGCTTTCCGCGGCCGTACTTTCCGTGCTTTCCTTACCTGCGTTCTCCGCCGAAGCCGAAGCGTTGCTTGCTTCGGCAGAATCTGACTCGTTATCGGCAGACAGACTTTCTTCCGCTGAACTGTCCTTGGTTGACTGTTCATTCGGCGTGTCGCCTGAATTCCCGCCGCAGCCCGACAGCAGAAGCATTGCTGCAACGACCCCTGCCAGGACTTTCTTTTTCATGAATGCTTTCTTTTTCATAAATTTCTTCCTTTCTGTGCTGTGGATGCCTGCTTTCGGCATTTCAATATTGTTCTACTATAGCACAGGCAATAATAACTTTGGTTAGCAGAATTGCACTATTTGACATTTTGCTGAAAATATGTTACTAATAAGCGAAAAGGAGGGCAGGGTCTTGCGGTTTACAGACGGAAAAAAGCGCTGCGCAAATTGTTTCAGTGAGATAAAATCGGAGCCTTGTTCAAAATGCGGATATTCAAAGGGCACAGCCGCAGCCGATGCAGGAATTTTACCCCGGGGAACGAAGCTCGCAGGAAAATATATTACAGGCGGCATGATCGGCCGCGGCGGTTTCGGTATCACCTACCTTGCTTTTGATATAAAAGCCGATAAGATACTTGCGATCAAGGAATATTTTCCTGCGAATATCGCTGTCAGGGAGCGCAAAGGTCTTGTGATACAGCCGATCAGCGAGAAAAAAATCGGCGTTTACAGGGAAGGGCTGAAGCATTTTTCCGCAGAAAGCGACCTTATTTCGCAATTTAACGGCAATCCGAATATTGTAAATGTTTTTGAGTGCTTCAGTGAAAACAACACCGCATATTGTGTTATGGAGCATCTGCGGGGGGTAACGCTGGAAAAATATATTGACGAACACGGCGCGCTGAATGTAGAGCAATGTGTGTATTTGGCGGAAAAACTTGCGCTTGCACTGGTGGCGATACATAGTGCGGGGCTGCTTCACCGGGATATTGCGCCCGATAATATTATGCTCTGTGAGGACGGCAGGATCAAGCTGCTTGACTTTGGAGCGGCACGAAAGGTCAGGGAGGAAACGTCTCTTACCGTCATGATGAAGACAGGTTTTACGCCTGTGGAACAATATTCCGGCGGCGCGAGCCTTACCGCAAGATCCGATATTTACGCTCTTGGAATGGTGTTGTTTTATGCACTGACGGAAAAGCAGCCGAAAAGTGTTTTTATGCGTATGGAGGACGATGGGGAATTCACCGGCAGCCTGTGGGCCATACCGGAGAGCTTCCGAGATGTGATCGAAAAAGCGGCGGCGATCAATTCCGCAGACCGTTTTGACAGCGCTGCAGATTTTTTAAACGCACTGTCAGATATGAGGATCCGTGGGGAGGTTATCACTGTTTCAGATGAGGAATTTTCAAAGGAGAGTCCGCTTAAAATGTATCGTGGGGATTCTCCCGCAAAGCCGAACCGTTTTCTGATCGGTATATGCACGGGAGTTCTGCTGTGCGGCGCGGTTTTGGCGCCGATCATGCTTCTCGGCAGACCACGTCCGGAAAACGGTGAAGTTCAATCTGTAAATTCGCCTGTTACAATCGAGTTTGGCAGCTTTGAAAAAAATATCAGCAGTCAGTATGTGGGAAGAATCTCTCAAAATACACTGGACGAATTTGGCGGCAATGTAAAAATAACGCTTGACGTCGAAACCTTACCCGACTTTATGAACGCGCCTGAGATCTATCTGATTTATCCTGTTGACAGCAGCGGCGCAAACATGATAGATTACTGTGCGCCGGTCTCGAGTTCCTCTGAGGCTGACATAACAGGCGCTGTTCCCATTGAAAAAGGCACACGGCAATTCTCTTTTGTACTGACGCGCCCGGGGATCGAAGCTCTCAACGGTGGATTTGGCTTTGAAACATATCAGGTAGCCATAGGCTTCGTACAGCTTGAAGCAACGGACGAAGCCCCGGAAGGATTTTCTTATACAAACATTCATCTGCCCGACGACGGCGCAGCAGAATACAGCGTTTCATCCCGGGAGGGAAGCACAAGGGTCACGGCGGTTCTGAAAGAATACTACGTCACGGACTGGGGCGGAAGGCAGACAAATTATATTCCAAAGGCGGCGCTTGACGGCTTTGACGGCGATATAAAATTGACCTTTCAAATTGAATATTCGCCCAAATCCCCCGAACAGGCGTATCAGATATTGTATTTACAAACCTTCGGCTATTTTGAAAATCACCTGTTTGAATTTGCCGAAGCCGTTCAGGCTTACGACGGGGACGGGTCGCCGCTTATCAGGAGAACGGACAATCTCGGTATAAGCCCCGCCCTGTCCTGCACGGAATGTTCGGTTATACTTCCGAGAAATATTGTGGATAAAATATGCGGCGGACTTGTGTTTACGGGAGATAATATGAGGATAACCGGCGTTGTGATTGAAGACGCATAGGAGGTAGGTTGGTGCTCACATCAGATATTGAAAAGAAGCTTGAACAGGCTGAAAAATTTGACGAGGATCTGATCCGGGAAAATCCCTGTCCGGAATTGAGCAATTTCCTGAGCAGATGCATGGAACGTGCGGGAATTTCACGTTCAGAATGCATTTCTGCGCTTGACCTTGACCGCAGCTACGGATATCAGATTTTGAACGGAACCCGCATTCCCACAAGAGAATGTCTTATCCGCATGGGTTTGCTTTTCGGGCTTTCCATAGAAGATCTTCAGCGTATGCTGAACATGGCGGGCAGACATTCTCTTTATGTCAGGGATATGTTCGACGCAAAGGTTTTTTATGCCATAAAGCATAAAATGAGCTATCAGGCTGCCGTTGCGTTTATTTGGGAGAACGGACTATGACAGTGTGCCGATGAATCTGTCAAAGGCTTTCTGTCCTTCCTCTGTTCTCTTGTAAACCCCTGCGTCCTCCAGAACCTCCATAAACACCAGGCCGATTTCCTTCTCGATAACGGCGTCGATATTTTCGGCGTCGATTTTGTCATACTTAGGGCTGAATTCTTCTACCCAGTCGGCATGCTTGGCAAGCTCTTCGTCACCCCGAATATCGGCTCCCGTAAGGATGGCCTCCTTCAGCCGTGCCATCTCCCCTTTCAGCCGGGCAGGCAGCACCGCCAGACCCATCACCTCAATCAGACCGATATTTTCCTTCTTGATATGGTGAAGCTTCGCGTGAGGGTGATATACGCCGAGAGGATGCTCCTCTGTGGTGATATTGTTCCGAAGCACCAGATCCAGCTCGAAATTATCCCCCCGCTTTCTGGCAATGGGCGTGATGGTATTGTGAGGCTCGTTGTCTGTAAAAGCATAGATGAATGCCGCTTCGTCCGTATATCCACGCCACTTTTCCAGAATCAGATCCGCCAGGGCTATTATGCGATCCGTATCTTTTCCGGTGAGACGGATAACAGACATGGGCCACTGCACCACGCCTGCCGCCACGTCCTCAAATCCCTTTACGGTAAAGCTTCTCTCCACAGGCGCTTTCGCCATGGCAAACTCGTAATGGCCGCCCTGGAAATGGTCATGGCTTAAAATAGAGCCTCCTACAATGGGCAGATCGGCATTAGATCCCACAAAATAGTGAGGGAACTGCTTTACAAAATCAAAGAGCTTGCAAAAGGCCGCATGATCGATCTTCATGGGCACATGCTGAAAATTGAAGACAATGCAATGCTCGTTATAATAGACATAGGGGGAGTACTGGAATCCCCACCGGCTCCCGTTGATGGTCACAGGGATAATGCGGTGGTTCTGCCTGGCAGGATGGTTCACCCTGCCTGCATAGCCCTCGTTTTCCCGGCAGAGCAGGCATTTGGGATAGCCGGACTGCTTTGCGTTTTTCGCCGCGGCTATGGCCTTCGGGTCTTTCTCCGGCTTGGAGAGATTGATGGTGATATCCAGATCACCGTACTTTGTGGGCGCGATCCACTTTATGTCCTTGCAGACCCGGTATCTTCTGATATAGTCGGAATCCCGGCTCAGCTTATAATAATAATCCGTGGCCGCCTCCGGGGAATCCTGCTCATACAGCTCCCGGAACCTGCGAATGACCTCGCTGGGCCTGGGCATCAGCATACTCATGATCTTTGTGTCAAATAAATCTCTGTAGGTCACGGTATTTTCAGCTATCAGCCCCTTCTCACAGGCATAATCACACATACGGCCAAGGATTCCTTCCAGCTCCGCCGCCAGCCCAGCCTCGGCATCCATGCCGGGGATTTCCTCGCTGCCTGCCGCAGCGCCGGTGCTCTCCTGCCTCATGACACCCATGTCACTTTCTTCCAGCTCATCCAATCCAAACAACTCCAGCAGCCTGTTGGTCGTAAATACGATATCCTCCTTGGGCACCAGACCTGTCCGCGCCCCGTATCCAATCAGCTTCCTGATATCCGTCTGTATCCTCTCCATCCTGACCACGCACCCTTTCTATGCAAATCATTTTATTTTTTTTCTGCATA